>QHOI01000155.1 GCA_003218705.1 Verrucomicrobiota bacterium
CGCTTGCAGTTTCTTTGCGAACAAGATCGGCTGCATCAAATCGGAAACCCGGAGACCGGTGCGCGCCGCTTTGTCGCCATAAGCCGGGCCGATCCCGCGTTTGGTCGTTCCAATTTTCGCGCGGCCCTTTCGTAATTCACGCTGTTCGTCGAGCAACCGGTGATAAGGCATAACCAAGTGGGCGCAATTGCTCACCAAAAGGTTCTTGCCAATTTTTACTCCGAGCCCGCGCAACTGTCCGATCTCGGCCACCAGCGCGATCGGGTCGACAACCACGCCGTTTCCGATGACGCAAACTTTTCCGCGGCGCAAAATCCCGGAGGGAATGAGATGGAGAATATAAGTCGCGCCGCCGTGCACGATGGTGTGTCCTGCATTGTTACCTCCCTGGCTGCGGACGATCACATCGGCCTTGCTCGTAAGCACGTCGATGATTTTCCCTTTTCCTTCGTCGCCCCACTGCGCGCCAACTAAAATCGTGTTTGCCATTTCAATTCAAAACTCGGGCAAAAAATTTCCCGACGCATCTGGCAAGACGCAGTCGGGACTTGCCCACGAATGATAAGAACCGCGCGTCTCCGCGCAAGCGGTTTTCAAGCCCGGGCGATTTCGCAAAAAAACGACCAACCGCGGCAGCGCCTGCGTAGGAAGGTTGATGCGCACTATTTTACTCCTCATCCTGATTCTGTTGTTGATCGGAGCTTTGCCCGCGTGGCCATACAGCACCGGCTGGGGCTACTATCCAAGCGGCGGGCTCGGATTGATCCTTTTGATCCTGATCATTCTCGCCCTAATGGGGCGACTTTGATCTAGATCAAATCGTCTAGGGAGCGGTCGCGCTCTGCGACGTGACCGCTTTCTTCAGCGCATAGGCCGATTCGCTCGATCCGCCGCCGGTGCGCGCGTGCGAGTAATTGCGGAGTTGGTCCCAGTGAATCCTGGAATCGTAAGTAAACGTGTTCATCGCAATCCGGTAACTCGCGCCGCTGGTTTGCAAATGGCGATGTGAGGCAATGAACTCCGAGGGATCGTAATAATTGCTGAAATCTTGCGCAAATTTGTCGCGACTCATTCCGATCGCGATGTTCTTGCGCACTTCGAGATGCAAATGCGCATCGTAGAGACCATGCGCGTTCCCGATCGCGGCAATTTGCTGCCCCCTTCTCACCGCCTGGCCGCGATGCACAAGAATTTTCTGCAAATGTCCGTAAAGCGAATCGACATTGCGCACGCCCAAGCCATCGCGATAGGCATGCCGGACGATGATCACGTTTCCCCATCCCTGATGACAATCACGGGCAAAAACAACGACGCCGTCGCCAATGGCATACACCGGATCGCCCAGATCAGTGTCGCCCCCACGCACTCCGTCCCAGTCCTCGCCGAGATGTCCGTGAGCCCGCATTCCGCGAGCTTTGTAATATCCGCGGCCGTCCGGTTTACCGACCGGCAAATCGAAGCCGTCGGCCAATTTCGTGAACGCCATCTGTCCCGAAAAACTGGTTGATTGCGCGGCGGGAGACTCGGATTCGCGTGATGGTCGATCAATCGGGCGCACCGCATCCACACTAATTTGCTTCTTCGGTTGCAGAGCCGGCGAATCCAGCGGGCCCGCATCGGTTTCAATATCGTGATTTTCTTCCCTGACTTTTTGCGCGGCTAACGCTCCAGCCTGCCGCATCTGCTCGATGCTCAGTTTGGGTGGGGAAGAATGGGACGTCTCAACAATGGCAACAGTTTGCGGCCGGACTTCAGTCACCGGTTGAGCGGTCGGACGCTTTGCTGAATCCACGACCGTGCCGGCTTTCTCGCGCGGCACTTCGACCTGTTGGGCAGAGTTCGTCCCGCCTGAGATCAAGACACCCACCAACGCTCCAATGACGACCTTCCCAACCATGAACGCCGTTTGTGATAAACAAAGCACGCTGGGGTGGCAAGCAGTTATTCACAGGCCGCGGTGAAAAACTCGGGCCACGCTATTTCCGCTGAATTCGCACCACCGGCAGCGGAAAACGCAATCGCAATTCGTCCTGCAAATAAATCTCCACGTGGTGCAGACCGAATTGCTGAAACTGGACCCCACCAAAGTAATGAACATTGGTGGCGTGGCCTTCCATTTCCTTGAGCTCAAATTCCACTTCCGCCTCCGCCAGCACATTTTGCTCGTCCACCCCGACGATGCGCGCGTATTCATGCCGTTGAATTCGCAACGAACGTCTTCGCACAGCACGCAGCTTTGCAGGTCGGGCAGGATTGCTTCGGCCGATTCCATTGGTTTCAAATCGAACCGCGCATTAGCAAAATCAAGAGAACGATCGCAAGGGCGATTCGGTAAACCGCAAATGGCGCAAATCCCTTTGTTCGCACCCACCGCATGAACCACGCGACCACGACGAGCGCGACGATAAACGAAACGACAAATCCAATCCCGAGCACGACCCATTGATGATGATTGACCGCCAGGGGCGCGATGTTGCCTTCATCGACCGTGTCCCGAGTGTGTTTCAGCGTTTTGAACAAATCGTAGCCGGTGGCGACAACCATCGTCGGCATCGAAAGAAAAAACGAAAACTCGAGCGCGGCTGGACGGGAAAGACCGGCGATTTGTCCGGCCGCAATCGTACTCATTGAGCGCGACGTTCCGGGAAAAACCGCCGACAAAATCTGGCACGCCCCGATCCAAATCGCCTGGAATAAATTCATTTCTTCCATGTGCGTCACGCGCACTCGCGTAAAAGTTGCGTCGACAATCCACATCGCGACGCCGCCGACCAGTAACGCGATGCTGATCACCCACAGGCTCTCCAGATTTTTACCGATCACTTTGGTCAAGGCCCAGGATGGCAGCGCGGTCACGATGAACGCGACAATGGTCAGACCCAACGGATGGGTCAGGAAATTGCGATCGCCCCGTTCGCCTTTTGGAAATGTGCTCAGAAATTCCAGGATTCGTTTCCAAAAATAAACCGGCAACGCCAGGATCGCGCCGAGCTGGATCACAATCGTGTACATCTTCCAGAAGCTGTCGTGGAGATTCAGCTTGAAGAGCGCTTCGACGATGCGGAGATGTCCAGTCGAGCTCACCGGCAAGAACTCCGTCAGACCTTCGACAATCCCAAGCACGATCGACAATAAAAAATCGTTCATAACATTTCCGCCTTCAGCTGTTTCCGTTTTCCTTTCCCGTCTCCGCTTTTATTTCAGCTTCTCAGCGTCTTAGCTTTTCAAGAAACCGCTTCGCCTCCGCGCTCGTCCGTCCGGATCCGGATCGCTTCTTCCACTTCCGTCACGAAAACTTTTCCGTCGCCAATCTTTCCGGTCCTGGCTGATTGCAGGATCGCCTCGACCACGCGCTGGGCGCGATCGTCATCCACCACGATTTCAAATTTCACTTTCGGCAGAAAATCGACCGTGTATTCGCTGCCGCGATAAATCTCGCTGTGGCCTTTTTGCCGGCCGAACCCGCGCACTTCGCTCAGCGTCATTCCTTCGATGCCAACCGCGGCGAGCGCGTCCTTCACCGCTTCGGTCTTAAACGGCTTGATGATCGCCTCGATTTTCTTCACCGCGCCAAGCTAGAGACGGCATCACAAAGCGCAAGATGAGAAGTCACTCTCAACCGTTCAACTTTCCGTTTTCAGCGTTTCAGTTTTCAGCTTTTCAGCTTTTCGATTGTCTCAACTTCCGCTTCCACCATTTCTCTAACGAGCTGTTCAAAACTGCCGTTCGGTTTCCATGCAAGCGTTTTTCGAATTTTATCGGCGCAACCGACTAAACGAGTCGGCTCGATCGGCCGATCGAATGCCGGATCTCGCTTCACATATTTTTTCCACGGCAAATCGACCACTTTAAATGCGGCTTCGACGAAATCGCGCACCGAATGCGCTTCGCCGGTGGCAACGACGTAATCGTCAGGCTTCCCATGTTGCAGCATCAGCCAGATAGCAACGACGTAGTCCTGCGCCCGGCCCCAATCGCGTTTGCTCTCCAAATTTCCCAGGACAAGATCGACATCGAGCCCGCGAGAAATGCGCGCCGCCGCGCGTGCGACCTTCCGCGTCACAAAATTTTCGCCGCGCCGCGGGGACTCGTGATTATAAAGAATACCGTTGCAAACAAACATTCCGTAAGATTGCCGGTAGACTCGCGCCAGTTGCGTCGCGAACGCTTTCGCGCAGCCGTAGGGACTCGTCGGTCGCATCGCCGTTTCTTCTGTTTGCGGCGATTCAGACGCGTTCCCGAAAATTTCCGAAGTCGAAGCATGATAAAATTTCACACTCGGCGATTGATCCCGGACGATCTCGAGTAAGCGCAGCGTCGCCATTCCGGCTTCGTCACAAGTCGATTCCGGAATCTCGAAGCTCAATCCGACGTGGCTTTGTCCGGCCAAATGATAAAGCTCACTCGGGCCAACCTCGCGAAAAATGCGACGCAACGTCGTCGTGTCCGACAAATCCCCGTAATGGAGAAACAAAGTCTTCCCATAAATCTTTGCGTCCCGCCGCAAATGCTCGATCCGCGAACGGAGCAGATTGCTCGTCCGGCGCACGATCCCGTGAACGGCGTACCCCTTTTGCAAGAGCAGCTCGGTCAGGTACGAGCCGTCCTGTCCGGTAATGCCGGTGATGAGCGCGATCTTCTCAGCCATGGATTAAATGAAAGCGGAAACGCGGAAAACTGAAACACTGAAAATTCTTCTACCAGAAGCGGACGAGCACGCGTTACGCCAATCCACCGAAAAGACGCCCGCGCAGCTAAACGCTTTGCGTCGCAGTCGGCGAGCGCGCTAAGTTTAGAGTTACGCGCTCGATACCATAACGTCTTAACTGCTTAACATCTCATCCTCTCAACTTTTTGATGAACCTTCTTCGCAAAGCTGTTCGATCGATCCAGCGGCGCGCCGTTAAAGTCGTCCTTCCAAATCCGCGGCCTGGTCATGGCGAATACTCCATGATTTATGACACGCTTAATACTTACGGCCGGCCAAGCGATTATCTGATCGATCTTGCTCTACGCGCCGCACAGGAAGCGTGGCGGACCGAGTTACCGGACCTCAGTCGGCGCGTCGATGCCGACAGCAATGATTTCACGCGGATTTGGCCGGGGGAACACTACCGGTTGCTCGCCGCTTTGGTAAAACTGTTGCAACCGAAACGCGTCGTTGAAATCGGGACACTTCACGGGCTGTCGGCGCTTGCGCTCAAAAAATTTCTGCCGAACGCCGGCAAGATCGATACCTTCGACGTTGTTCCGTGGGACTCACTGTCAGATACTAGTCTCCGGCCGGAAGATTTCGAGGATGATCGCCTGGGACAGCAAATTGGTGACCTGTCGGACACGGCCGTGTTCGAGTTACACCGTAGCCTGTTTCAACAAACGGAACTTCTGTTCGTGGACGGTCCCAAGGACGGCATCTTCGAACGCAAATTGCTCCAGCAGTTGGAAACCGTTGATTTTCATAAACCGCTTCTCCTCGTCATGGACGACATTCGCTTTTGGAACATGCTTGCCATTTGGCAAGACATCGCACGACCGAAACTCGACCTGACCTCGTTCGGCCATTGGTCGGGGACCGGTCTGGTAGAATGGCATTCGGGAACAAACTCGGAAAAACGGAAACACTGAAATAGTGAAATCGTTTCAGCCTAACAATTGTTTCTGTTTTCGGCATTTCAGCTTTCCGCGTTTTAGCTTTCAAGCGACCCGTTCCCGTTCCCGTGAATTACGAAACGCTCTGCAGCGTTTTCGCGCTGATCATTTGATCGTGGATCCAGCGATAAGTGCGCTCCAAACCGTCACGCAGACGCGTTGATGGTTCCCAGTTGTAAATTTTACGGATTAATGTGTTGTCACTGTTCCGGCCATTCACGCCCTTCGGCGCGGACAGATTGTAACGTCGCTTCAGTTTCAATCCCGCGATGTCTTCCGCGAGATCGACCAGCTGATTGATCGTGACTAGCTCACTGCTGCCGAGATTCAACGGCTCGGCGTAATCGCCGTTCATGATCATTTGCGTGCCTTTCACGCAATCGTCGATCCATTGGAAGCTGCGCGTTTGTTTTCCGTCGCCCCAGATCTCGATCTCATGTTTCCCGGAAAGTTTTGCCTCGATCACTTTGCGGCAAATCGCGGCCGGCGCTTTTTCCCGGCCGCCATCGTAGGTTCCGTGTGGTCCGTAAACGTTGTGATAACGCGCAACCCGAGTCGTTATGCCAAAATCTTCACGGAAATGACGGCACATGCGCTCGGAAAAGAGTTTTTCCCAGCCATAACCGTCTTCCGGCATCGCCGGATAAGCGTCCTCTTCTTTGAGCGCGGTAACATCCGGATCGGTTTGTTTGTCGGTGGCGTAAACGCACGCGGACGACGCGTAAAAATAGCGGTTCGCGCCAGCGCCTTTCGTCGCCATCAGCATGCGCGTGTTAATCAGCACGCTCAACATGCACAACGCTTTGTTGTTTTCGATGAAACCCATCCCGCCCATGTCGGCAGCGAGATCGTAAACAAGATCGACATCGGCCACCGCGCGTTCGCAACTTTCCTTTTCGCGAAGATCGAGCTGCAAATTTTCCGATTCCGGAAACATTTGGAACCATTCCTCGAACGGTTTCACATCGACCGAGCGGACTTGGTTGCCCTGACGAAGCAAATCGGCCACCAGATGGCCGCCAATGAAGCCCCCGCCACCGCAAACGACGATTTTGCTAGGTTTCATTCTATAACTGAGAGCGGGTAACGTGCCGAGCTTGGTTCACACCGGCAACTACTTTCGAAGACCCAGCAGCTGGCCGGCCGCATGGATAATACAGAGCGGATTATAGATGAGATAACGTCGCCGCAGTCGCGTCAGCTCCTGGAAGAGACGGAAGAGCCATTCCAAACCAATGGGGCATCATCCAACGAGGTGCCTGCCGGACTCGACCGGTGAAATTGGAACCCTAGACTTTGCGGCCGAATTTCTTTTCCAGCTCGGCGTTTGAGATTTGGATCATGGTCGGACGGCCATGCGGACAGCAGTAAGGCAAGTCGCACTCGAGCAAATCCTGGATCAGTTTCTCCACTTCGAGATAACGCAGCGGGTCGTTCGCTTTGACCGCGTGACGACAAACACTTTTTGCAATCATGTCTTCGCCCAAACGGAGCGGCGAACTGCGTTCACTCGCGCTCTTGAGATCATCGATCACTTTACGCATGAATTGCGCGCCATCGGTGACG
Source organism: Verrucomicrobiota bacterium (assembly GCA_003218705.1). GTDB lineage: Bacteria > Verrucomicrobiota > Verrucomicrobiia > Chthoniobacterales > UBA10450 > AV40. Next base: position 7,216 of record QHOI01000155.1, read on the forward strand.
TTTAGAAATCCTGGCAGACTGTCGATCTTAAACGTGTTCGGCCCGAAACTCTCGATCCCGATTCCCATTTTCTGCAAGATCGACAGGTTCTGCTCGATCCAATCGGCATCGCGCGGCGGCAGCTCGAACGTTTGCGTGATCAGTAATTTTTGCGCCGGGACCCCCTGCTCTTCCATTCGCCGCCGCAGTTCCTCGAACAAAATGCGCTCGTGGGCGGCGTGTTGATCGACCAAGACGAGCCCGTCCGCGTTCTCCATTAAAACATAAAGCTTATTGAGCACACCGATGATCTGGAATTGCTGCTGTTTGTATGGCTTTGCTTCTTCATCGCCCTGCGCTTCTTGGTAGGGGCGATCGACCTCAATCGGTCCGAGCCGGACTGGCGTTTGCGGGCGGTTCAGTGAACCGCCCCTACCTACGTCCGGCGTCATCGGAAACTGCGGCAACTCGCGATGCGATTCTTCCGGAACAATGACTTGTGGTCGGAGCGTTAGATCGACAGTCGGCTGAGTTGGAGCTGCTGGCGGCGCGCGAAATTTTTCCTGCCAATCGGCGCGACCACGAGCGAGCGTTTCCTGAATACAACGCGCAATGGCTTCGCGAACTCCATTCGGATCGCGAAAGCGCACTTCGCGCTTGGCCGGATGCACGTTCACGTCCACCCCGCCCGGATCGAGTTCGAGAAAAAGGAACGTCACCGGATATTGTCCTTTCATCAGCGCAGTGTGATAACCTTCGCGCACCGCCGCCGTGATGAGCGGGCTTTCAATCGCGCGGCCGTTCACGAAAACCAGTTGCTGGGCGCGCGTTTGCCGGCTCAATCCGGCTTGCCCGACTAATCCGCTGATTCGGATTTGCGGTGAATGCGAACCATTGAGCGCAACCAATTGTTGTAGCAATTCGTTTCCGTAAAGGTCACGAATTCGATCGGTCAGCGTCGCGGTCGCGGGCAGTTGAAACGCGACGCGATCGTCGCGCGCGAACGTGAAAGCGATTTGAGCGTGGCCGATCGCCTGCAAATGGAGCTGGTGCTCGATATTCCGGCTCTCGGTATTTTCCGCGCGCAGAAATTTGCGGCGCGCCGGCACGTTGTAAAAAAGCGAGCGCACCTCCACTTGCGTCCCGGGCGCTTCGCCGCCGTCGCGCACGATGTCGATCTTGCCGCCATTGACGACGATCTCAGTCCCGGCAACCGCATCCGGTTCGCGAGTGGTCAGGCGAAATCGCGACACGCTGGCGATGCTCGGCAGCGCTTCACCGCGAAAACCGAGAGTGCTAATTGCTTCCAAGTCCGACACCGATCGGATTTTGCTGGTGGCATGCCGCTCGAGTGAAAGTAAAGCATCGTCGCGATCCATCCCACAACCGTCGTCGATCACTCGCATCAGAGAAATTCCGCCGCGCCGGATGAGGACGTCGATCTTGCCCGCGCCGGCGTCGATGCTGTTCTCGACCAGCTCTTTGACGACGGAGGCAGGCCGTTCGACTACTTCGCCGGCGGCAACCTGACTAGCCACGATTTCGGGAAGGAGGCGGATCCTGCTCATCGGACGTTTGATGTTCGATCTTTGAGGTTCGATTTCCAGAGCAAAGATCGACAATTACGGCGGGCGCGCCCGCGATCTGCTGCGGTTGACTTGGCTAGGTCGAATCGTAGTTTGGAAATCACCATGATTGACGTCACCCAGAACGCGGCGCGGCAGCTCCGACATCTGCTCGATGCGCAGAAGCAAACCGCCGGAAAAGGTCTGCGGGTGCAGATTATGAAAGGCGGTTGCTCCGGTCTGCATTACGAGATGACGCTGGATGAAAAGAAGACTGGAGACGCGGTGGTCGAGCGCGACGGGGTCGAGTTTTTCATCGACAATGAGAGCGCCTCTTACCTGCGGGGCGCTACTCTCGATTTTCGCGATGGCCTTACCGGGTCCGGTTTTCAAATCGTGAATCCGAACGCGAGCCGAACGTGTGGCTGTGGGACGTCATTCGAAGCGACGCCGTCAGCTTGAACACGCAAATCGGAATCCCCTCGCCCGTTTAGATGGACTACGGACTCTATCGCTACGACGAACCGTACGCCCGCCCCGTTCGGCGCCGAATCAATTACTTCGCCTGGACGGTCGCGATCCTGCTGCTTACGGGGTTCGCGTTCGCGGCCTGGCTCGGCAGTTTTTATATCTTCAGCCAACCCGAGCGGCCGGACAGTTATCGCATTCTGCAAAAACTGCACAAGATCGAGCCGCCGAAGCGATTTGAATTAACAGCGGCGCCGGCTGGCGAATTTTTGAGCGCGAAACAACTTTACGATCGTTACAACGCGATGGGCTCGGCCGAGCTGACTAAAACCAACGCGGAGTTGACGCGAAATTACATTCGCAATTTTCAACAGGTGCGCGGGCTCGTCCCCTACGTGGTCGGCCGGTATGTGATCATGGAAGCGCGCGAGCTCAGCTCAAGCGATTTGTTCACTTCCGGAATGGTCGCGTTGACTGATTCGATCGAGAACGGGGAGCTGTTGATGGAACATCTTTATCCGGCCGAGCCCCCAACGGTCCCGTTGATTAAACAAACGCTCACTACCGGTCTGGAACTCAAACTCGATCGCGCCCACGATCTCTCCGCTGTCATTCATGTCGAACGCTTTCCCGACGGGCGAATCATGCTGACTTCGGTCCCGCTGCTTTATGGAACTTACACGGTGATGCGCGGCACCGGCACGTTCAGTCTCGAACCGCCGTTGTCCCTGAATCTCGAAGGGGGCTGGCCGTTGTTTAAGGAACAAGCACGCCTGCGCGGCGAGATGCATTACGCGCAATTCCGACAGGGAGCGCCGCGCCCTCAAGCACAGGCTCAAGTGGCAATCCCAGGTTTCGCTCCGAGCGGAACGCCGCCACCCGCGGAAAATCAACTTGTGCGGGTCGAGGCTGCCAAAGCGGTCACGCCACCGCCAATTGTACAAGTCCAACCCAAAAAAGGAAAAGCCGGCGCAAAAGCAACGCCAACGCCAAAAGGCAAGTTGGCTAAAGGCAAACCGACCCCGCAACCTTCAGCTTCAGCGACACCAATAGTGGTCGCGGAAAAATCGACCCCTGCATCGGCGCCGCCAGCGCCAGCGCCGATCGCTCAAACATCGCCGCCTCCTGCACCGGTGAAAAAGCCAACTCCAGCTCTGCCGGCCGCGACCCAGTCAGCACCGGAGGTCGCGCTCGCTCAACCGGTTGAAACCCCAGTGCGCGCCCAACCGGTGCAGCCGGGCGCTCCTGACATGGGCACATTGGCGTCGACCACCGGTGGCGGGAGTTGGAAAACTTTTCCGCCGGGGAAAATGCCACTCGGCCGTCTCATTGCGACGGGCGATCTCAAAGAAATCGCCGATCGCGGAGCAGCCGGCGAACGCATTTACTTGAAAGGCCAATTCGTCGTGAACTTTTCCGACGCGAATCGCGCCGTGCTGCGACCGCGTGGAAAACTCACCGATTCGGTTCTTCATTTTGGCGCGGCGCCGACGCGCATCATCGTCGAGTTCCCAACCGGTTACACTCCGCCGCCACCGGGATCGACGGTCAGCCGCGACGAATCGCGACCACTTGAGATCACCGAAGTCCGAAAGCAGGAAGACGGACAACTCAACGTTTTCGCCCGCGAGATCATGCAGTAATTTCGCGCGACGCTAGGGCGCCTGCTCGCTGCCGGTTGTTTCCAAAATTATTTTTCCGTCGGAAATCTCGAAGGTCTTGAGGTTGGTCCGGCCGGTCCAGTCTGCCAGGTAACGTTTGAACGACCACGAGCCGTACTCCCAGCTCAGGATTTCTTCTCCGACCGGGCGACCGTTGACGACGATACTGGTGATGCGCGCATCTTCCGGCTTCCCAGTCGGCGCGGATTGGACCGAGGACTGTGCATTGAGGTAACGCCCGTTCAACCATCGCGCTTTGCCGATCGGCATGCTCAGCTGCAAGTGCGCGGTGCTGTCTTCGATCGTCACGTAAGCGTTGCCGTGCAGCTTTGGCTCGGATGCAATCAGTGCATTCAGATCGTCGGCGGTGAGCTCGATTCGGGCGGCTTCGTGAGCATGAGCGGCTTTTTCGAACGCGTCCCATCGCGCTCGGACGGCCTGTTCCTCTTCCACCGTTGCCTGACTGATTGGCACGCGCTCGTGATGGATTGAGAAATATTCGGTCCGCAAATATTTCGCCGCGTAATAAGTGCCGGCTACGAAAGCCAGCGCGAGAAGGATGAAAAAGACCACCAGAATCAAGCAACCTTTCGCGAAACAACCGAGGCCGCGCTGCGCTGGCGGCGGTTCGATCCACGACGAGGTGCCGTTCATTGCGCGCGCTCCTTTTCCATTTTTGCCTGCGCCTCAATCAGCTTGTCGTACAAAGCGCTCAGTCCTTCCGAAATTGTTTTCGTCCCGCCGAGCACCGGCATGAAATTCGTATCGCCCTTCCAACGCGGCACGATGTGAATATGCAAATGATCGGTCACGCCCGCGCCGGCGCATTCACCGAGATTCAAGCCGACATTGAAACCGTGCGCTCGCGTCGCCATCCGCAAAAGCGCTTGTGCGTGCGTCACCAAATTCCAGAGCTCGACGATTTCATTTTCGCCTAACGACGAAAGCTCGGCTGTTTTTCGATAAGGCACCGCCATTAAGTGCCCGACTGAGTAGGGATAACGGTTCATCATTAGGAACGCAGTCTTACGCCGCGCGATCACCAAATGCGCGGCGTCATCACTCGCCTGCGCCGCGGCCGTGAGAAATTCCATGTCCCGCGGTTCCTTCTCGAAATATTCCACCCGCCACGGCGCCCACAGCGTTTCGATTTCTTTCTTCGGGAATTGCTCCATCGAGATCTAGCGATTGTCGCGCGAGACTAAAATGCTGCCCGGGAAAGTCGAGCATTTTGCGCCGCTAACGCGTCAGCAACACGTAGTTCGGGCGGCGAAGATTTTTTCGTGGAACTGATTCGAATCGGCGAGTGGAGTGGTGTAACTCGCGCATAAAATCGAGCGTTTGGTTTGCAGGGATCGCGAGGGCATTGATCTCGCCGCTGTTCCATTTCGCGATCGCTACTTCGGGTTTCAAAAAATGCGGCCGCGTCAGATAAAGTGGCAATCCTTCATCGGTCGATCCCACGGCTTCGTAACGCCAGTTATTCTTCGCCGCTTCCTCCCGCACTCTGCGGCCGAAGATCGACAATGCATCGCGATGATCGCGATAGCCACTGACGACTCGGCTCGCCGCATAACCGGCGCTGAAGAGAACCGCGAGCGCCAGTATCGCGGTCGCCCATCGGAAACTTCGTGCGCGATCTCTTTCATCATTCAAGAATCGCGCGGTTTGATCGGCAACCAACAGGCAGAACGGCGGGATGACTGGGAAGATTCGGTCGACTCTTTTGGAAGGGATCAGAGACATCAGGATGAGCCCGCCGATGCTCCAACAGATCAGCCAAAACGTCCCGGACGACATCTCCCGGAATGCCGCGCGAATGTTCCAGCGGCGTGCGCGAAGATCGGCAATCGCCAATCCGAGCATGACCGCGGTCCACGGAAAAAATTTGTGAAGCAAATGCGGCAGATAAAAGAAGAAGGATTGGGCGCGGTGAACATGGGTCCCGACTTCACCGAAGCGCCCGAGAAATTCACGGATGATGACCAGTTCATAAAAGCGCGGGACCCAAAGCCATCCGGCGATCACCCAGATTAAAAATATCGCGAACGACCCGAGCCACGGCCACCAACCGCACCACGCACCTGCACTGTCAGTTTTTGGCTTGCGTAATTGATAAATGATCAGGCCGGGAAGCAAGAATGCGTAAACGATCGGGCCTTTGATCAACATGCCCGCGGTCAGCAAACCAAATATGATCCATCGATCCTGTCTCCGCCACGGTTCGTCGGTTCTGATTTTTTCCCAGATCAAAAGACCGATCAAACAAATGACGAGCGCGAGCGGCATGTCGGAACGAACTAGCGTAGCCAATCGTGGACTCAATAAATTGAAACCGAACGCAGCGAAGGCGATCAGACCGGCAACATTTCCATAGGCGCGCGCTGCGTAGCGAAACAAAGCGAAAGCAATCAGCGCGGCGCACAGCAGCGAAGGCAATCGCCAAGCCACCTCCCACGATCGCGTGATCGTAAAAACCGCCGCAGAAATCCAGCCGGTCAGCGGCGGCTTCGTCGCCAAGCCCTGATCATCAGATGTGCGCTGATAAAACCAGTGTCCTTCCGTCACCATTTCGTACGACGTCCACGCTTGTTTGGCCTGGTCGTAATCGTCGAGTTGCCATGGAAGGTTCGTGATCGAAAACAAAACGAGCATGAGCGCAGCGAGCGCCCAGAAGGTTCGTTTATTGTCCAGCACGCTTTCTGTCATGTCGGGCGAAGTCGAGACATCTCTTACGGTTTCCGTCATGAAGAAATCTCGGACAAAATCGCTGTCGCTGCACGCTCGCTCGCGCCCGATTCGCCCAATTGCGCGGCAATTTTGTCGAATTCGGAAATCATTTGCTCGCGTTTCATCGGATCATCGAGCAAACGCAGAATTGTTTTCGCGAGATCCGGCGACTTGGCGCGATGTTGAATGAACTCTGGAACAACTTGTTTATCGGCGAGCACGTTCGGCATGCCGAGATACTTTACTTTCACCAGAAGCCGTCCGGCGAAATACGTCGGCCAGGCAACTTTGTAGATAAGCGCGAAAGGCATCCGAAAATAGGCCGCTTCCAGTGTCGCGCTTCCCGAAGCAACAATTCCAGCAACCGCGCGCTGCATGATTTCAGCAGTCTGGCCGATCTTGATCCCGAACAAATGTCGATCTTGTGAACCTAACATTTTTTCCATTTCTTGAGCGAGCTCATCGGACGCGGCCGCGACTTCGAAATGCAAATCTGGTTTCGATCGACGGAGCTCTCGCGCAGTCTGAACTAGAATCGGAAAGATTTTCCTCACTTCACGTCCGCGGCTTCCGGGAAATAAGCCCACGAGATTCGAATCGCGTTGGATGTCGATCTTACCTGCCGAGCCGTAGGTCGCCGCGGCGACCGAAGGCTGGCGGTCGCGCAATCGCTCGATCATGGGATGGCCGACGAAAATTGTGCGCAATCCGCTTTGATTGTAGAGCTCGGCTTCAAACGGAAAGATACAGAGCATCAAATCGAGCCAGTGCGCCATCTTCTTGATGCGGCTGCGGTTCCAGGCCCACACTTGCGGACTGATGTAATAAATTATTTTTTGCGATTGCAACCGCTTTCGCAACGCGCGGGCAAGCCGCAAATTGAATCCGGGATAATCGATCAACACAACCGCGTTCGGCTTGCTCGCCCCAATTTCATCCAGAGTCTGGTGAAATTGTTTTCGAAAGTAGCCGTAATGTTTGATCACTTCCCAGAGCCCGAGGACGCCGGATTTGTCGATCCAGTTTTGGAAATTGTCGCCCGCGACCGCTTTCATTTGCGGTCCGCCGCGCCCGACGAAGCGAAGATCGACATCGGCCTTGCGCAGCGCGCGCATCAATGCCGCTCCGTGATTGTCCGCGCTCGCCTCCCCCGCGACAAAGTAGATCGTCTTAGCCACTCGATCCGATTCGCTTTGTGATTTCGACCGCGAGCTCGAGCGCCGCCGTCGCCTGAAATCCGGAGACCCGCGGCTGGCGTCCGGTACTCGCGCATTCGATGAACGAGACGAGCTGCTGCTTCAACGGTTCCTCGCGTTCGATTGGAACTTTGTCGCGCTTAATTTTTCCGCCTTCACGCCGGTAAATCTCGCCGCTTTGTTTTTCGTAATCGAGCGAGAGATAGGCGTCCTCCTGAAAAACGCGAATCTTGCGCATCCGCTCGGGGCTGATTCGGCTCGAGGTCACATTGGCAACGCAACCGTTTTCAAAACGAATCCGCGCGTTGGCGATATCTTCGCCGCGGCTCAACACCGGCACGCCGACGGCGTCGATGTTCTGCACCGGCGACCGCACCAGATGCAGAATGATTTCGAGATCATGAATCATGAGATCGAGCACGACACCGATGTCAGTGCTGCGATTTGGATAAGACGAGAGACGATGCGCTTCGATAAAACGCGGGTGGGTTAATCGCGCTTCGAGCGCGCTCAGCACCGGATTGAATCGCTCGACGTGGCCGACTTGAAGAATCAATTGATTACGCGCTGCCAATTCTGCCAGCTCAGTCGCGTGCTGCGGATTTTCCGCGATCGGCTTCTCAATCAACAGATGTTTGCCGCGTTGCAAAAGGGAAAGCGCGATTTCGTAGTGCGAGTTTGTCGGCGTCGAGACCGAGGCTGCGTCCACCAGTTTGGCAAATTCCTCAAGCGACCTGGTCGCCGCGGTCCGGTATTTTTTTACAATCGTACTCGCTCGCGCAAGATCGACATCGTAAACGGCGGTGAAATCCGCGGCCGGAATCTCGGCATAGAGCCGCGCATGATTGGTTCCGATGTGGCCAACGCCGACGACGCCAACGCGAAGTTTTTTCATTTGGCGACGTTTTTCAAAAACCAATCGTAGGCTTGCGCGATGCCGTCTCGAAGTGGGATCGTCGGCGTCCAACCAAGCCCACGTAGCTTGGAAACATCGAGAAGCTTGCGCGGCGTGCCGTCCGGTTTTGTTTTGTCCCAGCTCAATTCGCCGTCGAAACCGACGACCTCGCAAACTAACTCCGCCAGTTCGCGAATCGAAATATCTTCGCCGCAACCAACATTGACGATTTCGGGCGAGTTATATTTTTCGAGAAGAAACAGACAGGCCGATGCGCAATCGTCCACGTGCAAAAATTCGCGGCGGGGTGTGCCCGTTCCCCACACCACGAGCTCGCGCGCGCTGCTTTTTTTTGCTTCGTACGCTTTCCGTAAAAGCGCGGCTAGGACGTGCGATGTTTCCAAATCGAAGTTGTCGTTAGGTCCGTAAAGATTCGTCGGCATCGCCGAAACGAAATTCGCGCCGTACTCGCGAGAAAACGCCTGGCAAAGCTTTACACCGGCGATCTTGGCAATCGCATAAGCTTCATTCGTCGGTTCGAGTGGTCCGCTTAGCAATGCGCTCTCCGGAATCGGTTGCGGCGCGAGTTTGGGATAGATGCATGAGCTGCCGAGAAACAGAAGTTTGCGCGCGCCGTTCTCGTGCGCGGCGGCGATGACATTGTTCTGGACGCGGAGATTCTCGAGTAAAAACTCCACTGGCTGGTCGTTGTTCGCTTTGATTCCTCCAACTTTCGCAGCCGCGAAAATCACGACCTCCGGCTT
>QHOI01000156.1 GCA_003218705.1 Verrucomicrobiota bacterium
GTGCGCGGCGAGAAGTTGGCTTGCCGATTCTTGCGGAATCACGGCTACAAAATTCTTTACCGCAATTTCCGCGACCCGACCGGCGGCGAGATCGACATCGTCTGCCGCGACGGCAGCACACTCGTTTTTGTCGAAGTAAAAACGCGCGGTGGCGAAGAGTTTGGCCGCCCGATCGAAGCAGTCAATCGACAAAAGCAATTACGGGTCTCGAAAGGCGGCATTGCCTGGCTGCGTTTGCTCGACGATCCGGATCTCGATTTTCGTTTTGATGTCGTGGAAGTTTTATTGCCGGAGGAGGGCGATCCCCGGCTTGAGTTAATTCAAAGCGCGTTCGAATTATCTCAGCTTTACATGTACTAACGTGCGCCGCGGATAGAACCGTTCGCTTCGCGGGATGCGATCCTTCAACGGAACTACGGAGGAATCACATCATGGCAAAAGTCGTAAAAGTCATCGAATTGCTCTCGGAATCGCCGAAAAGTTGGGAGGACGCCGCGCAAAATGCAGTCAGGGAAGCAAGCAGGACCCTGCGCAATATTCGCTCGCTCTACGTCAAGGAGATGACCGCGGCAGTCGAGAATGGAAGGATCACGAGTTACCGGCTCAATTCGAAAGTGACTCTGGAATTAGAAAGCACGCGGAGCGGTAAAAAATAATCGTCACCTCAGTTGGTACGACCCGCCTTCGGTCCGAGCCGGACTGGCATTAAGGCTACGGCGTGGCAAGAAGAACCGAACCGAACCACGCTTACATGAGTTCATAGGACAAGACGCTCAAGCAGTAGATCGCAGCCGTTTCAACGCGGAGGATAATCGGTCCGAGCGTAATTGGCAGACAGCCATGCGTTTTCGCAAGCGCAAGCTCAGCCGGCGTGAAATCGCCTTCCGGCCCCACTAACATCAAAACACTTTTCGGCCGATCTCGGTGTTGGTTGGTATAATCGCCGAGAATTTTTTTAAAGTGAATCGCGTCGGGTTGGAGTGACCCGATCAAACGAAGATCGAAATTGCCGGCGTCGGAAAAGAAATCCTTCAGCTTTCGGGGCGCGTGGACTTGCGGCAGCCAATTTTGTCCGCATTGCTTGGCCGCTTCGATCGCGATCTGTTGCCATTTTGCCTTTTTTTGTTCCGCTTCTTTTTTATCAAGATCGACAATCGTGCGCTCGGAGATGAGCGGCGCGACTTCCGCAGCGCCGATCTCGACCGCTTTTTGCACGATCAAGTCCATATTTTTTCCTTTTGGAATTGCTTGCCCGAGTGTGATCCGGCAACGGAATGGCGGCGTTTCAGTTTCCTGCAACCTGCGAAGATGAACTTCGTCGCAGGAAAGATCGACAATCTCGGCAGTGATCTCGCGTCCCCGACCGTTAAAGAGAACCGCGCGATCTCCGCGCTTCATCCTCAAAACATCGCGGGCATGGTGGGCCTCCGCGTCCCTCAAACTCAACGCGTCTGGATTCCAATTTCCCGGCGAGATGTAAAAGCGGTGCATTCAGCTGCGATTCAACCTCGGCGCGTTATCACTCGCTATGAAAGCTATTCGTAATCTCGCGTAGCTGTTCGTTTTGTTCCTGCCAGCGCGACTTCAGCGTCCAGGCCAAAATCTGTTGAAAATGATCGCCGTCATCGACGGTGGTGTGCAAAAAAACAATTTCGGTTCTACCTGGCGCCCCCCTCACTTCATCTTGTAAAGCGGGATGACCATCAATGTTTAGCGGAACAGGCTGGGTCGCTGACGCATTCTTCATTTTCCGCAACATCCGGTCCCGCGTCAGTTGCTGATGTTGTTCCAACGTAATATTTCCGATCGCAGATTTCGCGTCGCTGATTATGATCAAATACATTTCTTTGCTTTTGTAACCAACTTGCAGCCGCGCCTCTTTGTTAAGCTCAGGCACTTTCCTCCACATGCCGGAGACGGTGACCTTCAGTTTGCCGTCGTCAGACGCGATTTCCTTTTTCTCGATCGAGAGACGTTGGATGCGTTCGCGGTCCGATTTGATCATGCCGACCAGCAACGGAATCCCCAATACACCGAGCACGACCCCGATATAGCCAACGATCAATCCCGCGGTAACGATTCGGATGCCCCGGAGCGCGCCGCCAGATTTGCGAATCTTCGAACGAGCGATGTGACCGCAGATCACCGCGGGAATAGCGGTGAAAAGCCAGCCACCGGTGAAGAAAAGAATTGCTAAAACAGGACTCCAAATGGCGATCGGCGCGGTGCGAGGCACGGACGGAGAAGCTGACGGAGCGATTGGCGGCGGCGTGGGTTGATCAGCCATCGCGCCGTTTTATCGAACCCAAAGATGAAAGCAAGACCCACCGCGCGATAGCTTCTCGCCGGGAATGGAAATCCGTCAGTGAAAGAACTCCTTCGCGCGCTCGAAAAAGCTTTTTCGGAGCGGCGTGTTTTCTTCGCCACAAAGCTCAGCGAACTCCTGCAGTTTCGCGCGCTGCTCATCATTGAGTCGTGTCGGGACTTCCACCATGACGCGGACAAGAAGATCACCGTGCTCGCGTCCGTTGACGTGAACGACGCCTTTGCCCCGAAGTTTAAACATCTGGCCGCTTTGTGTGCCCGCCGGAATTTTCAGATTGGCTTTGGCTTCCAACGTTGGCACGGGCACTTCGCCGCCGAGCGTGGCCAGCGAAAATGGAATTGGGACCTCGCAGTAGAGATTATCTTGGTTGCGCTGGAAAATCTTATGCTCCTGAACGTGGACGACGACGTAAAGATCGCCCTGAGGACCGCCGCGAATGCCAGCCTCGCCGTTGCGCGGCGAACGAAGCCTTGATCCGTCGGCGATGCCCGCCGGAATTTTCAACTTTATCCGGCTCGGTTTTTCCAAGCGGCCTTCTCCCTCACACGCGCGACACGCCTTTTCGACGATGTGACCAACGCCACGACAGCGCGGACAAGTTTGGGAGACTTGGAAAAATCCGCGGGAGCTCATTACCTGCCCTCGACCGCCGCAAACGGGACAATTAATGCTGCGTGAACCCGACTCAGCCCCCGTGCCTCCGCATTTGTCGCAGATATCCAGTTTTCTAACTTCGATTTCTTTTTCGGCGCCGAATGCGGCTTCCTCGAGCGTGATTTGCATGTCGTAACGCAAATCCGCGCCACGTTGTCGATCTTCGCCACGGGCGGCGACTCCGCCAAAAAACGTTTCAAAAATGCCGCCGCTAATTCCTCCGCCGCCGCCAAAGACTTCCCGGAAAATGTCGAACGGATCGTGGAAGCCGCCGCGGAAACCGCCACCTTGCTCAAAGGCAGCGTGACCAAAGCGATCGTAGGCGGCGCGCTTGTCCGCATCCATCAGGACGTCGTAGGCCTCGCCCAGCTCTTTGAATTTTTCCTCGGCGTACGGATCGTCCGGATTTTTGTCGGGATGAAATTTTACCGCCAGCTTGCGATAAGCGCGCTTGATCTCCTCTTCGGACGTACTACGACCGACCCCGAGAACTTCGTAGTAATCGCGTTTCTTGGTTGCCATCTTAAGAAAGTGACGAGTGACAGGTGACCAGTGACGACATTCAGCAGTCGCCGGGCCGAATTTTACTCATCAAACATCACTTGGTCACTTCTTTGGCCCGCTCGAGACGACGACGGCCGACGGCCGAAGTAAGCGATCCTTGAAACGATAGCCGCGGCGGGTCTGGCGAATTACAAGTCCCTCGGGGACTTCATTGCTCGGCTCGTGCGCGATCGCTTCGTGCAGATTCGGATCGAATTTCTGGCCAACCGCTTCGATCGGCTGCAATCCGTTTTCAGCCAGAAAATCCTGAAGCTGTTTTAGCACGAGGCTCATTCCGGAATAAATCGGCGACTTTTCACCCCGCTCACCGCGCGCCGCTTCCAAACCAAGTTCGAAGTGGTCAACAATCGACACGAGTTTTTCGAGGAAGCTGGTGTTGGCATATTTTATCGCCTCTTCTTTTTCGCGAGCGGACCGTCTCTTGTAGTTTTCAAAATCGGCCTGGCTCCGCATTGCCAAATCGCGAAACCGATCCAGGTCTGCCTGCAAACCTGCGACCGGATCGTCCCCATCAGTTTGGTCCGCGTCCGACTGCTTCCTCAGCTCGTCGGATTCAGTTACCGGGATTTTTTTCATGTTTTTCGGATCGCAATCATAGTGATGTCGTCGTTCTGCGGAGTCGAACCAACGAAATTTCGCAAATCATCGATCAACCGTGTAACGATCGCCTGCGCTCCTTCTATTGCGCTGGATTGAACCGAAGCAATCGTTCGCTCCAATCCAAATTCGTTCCCTTCATTATCGAGGGCCTCGGTGATTCCATCCGTATAAAGAAGGATGCAATCATTGCGCTCGAGCGGCACAGCGACGTCCGTTGTTAACCTGTCGAACACGTCTCCACTGTCAATGCCAACGACCATGCCCGGCGTCTTCAATGGTGTAAGAGTCTGCGATTTCTGTTGGTAAAGCAGCGGTGCATCGTGTCCGGCGCGCGCGAGCGTAACGCCGCCGCGGACATGATCGAGAACGAGATAAGCCATGCTGATAAACATGTCCTCTTTGATGTCGGGATAAAGTTGCCGATTCACTTTTTGGAGAACATCGGCCGGCGACGGATTCCCTATCGCCTGACTGCGCAGAACGCTCCGGCAGATGGCCATGATGAGCGACGCGGGGATGCCCTTACCGGAGACATCCGCGATGGCGACACCCAAACGTTCGTCGTCCACTTTGATGTAATCAAAATAATCGCCGCTAACCTGGCGCGCCGGCACGTTCATGCCACTAATCTCAAATCCGTTTACGATCGGCGCTTCGGCCGGAAGAAGAATCCGTTGGATGTCGCGCGCGATCGCCAAGTCGTGATCAAGTCGCTTCTTTTCGTTCGCCTCCGAATAAATAATCGCGTTGTAAAGCGCGAATGCCGATTGCTCGGTGATCGATTTGAAGACGACAAAATCGTTTTGCGAGAACGGGGAACCCATTCGGCTGTTGGCAAGAGCGAGCACCCCCATGTTTTGTTTCGCGTAGAGAAGCGGCGCCACCATTACCGAAGTCGCGCCGAGCGAACTGTCTCGCAGCGTCGCCAGTTCCGGTGCTTCGGAAAATTCATTCAAACAAAGCGGCGTGGCCGTCTGCCATACGCGCCCGAGCACTCCCTCGCCGTTTCCGATATTGTGAACCCGAAGAAAATTTTCCAACGCGACCGGTGTCCCCGCCGTTTGCTGCAAAACATGCGGCGGAACGTCCACCAGCGGCGGACAACCCTTCGAAACGAAAGTCGGCACAAGTTTGGTCCCGGTTCGATCAGTCAGATAAAGCGCGCCACCTTGTGCGTCGAGGACGCGGGTCGCTCCTTCGACAATCAATCGATGCAGATCCGTCGGCCTGATTGTTTCGCTGAAAGCCTCGCCCAGTCCGTGCAGGAAATCGAAGACCAGCGTCTCCTCGACTTGAATCTCTTCCTGCGAACGTTCCAACCGGCGAATGCTTCGGCGTTGTCGCAGGAGCGTGTAAATCCACGCGGCCAGACAGGCGATCAGCAGCCAGAAAAGAATGGATGGCCGCATGAGATCGTGGCCAGCTTACTTCCCCGCCGTCGTTTGATGAAGGTCCTGTTTTAAATAATCGAGAACGTCTTTAAACCGGGAAAGATTTTCTGGCGCCGCTTCGCACAGGGCCTCATGCGCTTCCAGCATCGTTTCGGCCCGTTCTCTTTTTTCGGCGTTGGCGCCGTCACGCGCGTTCTCCGTCATCTTCTCGCATTCAGGAGCGGTGGCACCATTCGAACGGATATCGAAAATTTGATCGAGCCCAAGCCCGGAAAGAAGCTGGCGACTGCGATCGCCGCAATGAATAACATGAAGATGACCCTGGCCCAGTTCCTTCAAACGTAGGGCCACTGCCGCCATCGTTCCCATGAAGGTAGAATCCATCATCGCGCAATGTTCCAGATCAATAACAAACTCGCGGTAACCGCGGTTGACCATTTCTTGCGCGAATTCCTTCAGGCTCCCGCTGTTCAGGAAGTTACCCTTGCCTTCCACTCGCACCCAAACGGCGGGACCGTTCACGCCCACTAGTATCGATGACTCCACAACTGAGTAATTAACGATACAGGCTCGACGTCGACGCTGTCAAATTGTCGACGTCTCTCAACCGTAAGGCCTTGCGCCCGCTATTCCCACATGTAGGAGTGCGTTTCCGCTACAATCGTGCCGTTTTCGATGAGCAAACAGCGCCACGCCGTCACCCGACCGTCATCGAAGTAATCGTCTCCCACCACTTTGAACTCAGTCTTGTGACTGCCGCGCACGTTCGAGTACGAGATTTCCTGAGCCTGGACATGCGCATGCAGTTTCTCCTGCCGGTACTCGAGCCGCACTGTTAAATCGGCCGCTCGCCGGGCGCGCCAGAGAAAATCGAAATAGTTCCCGATTCGCTCGCGCTGGTCGAGCTTCGTCACCGCGCCAAAAAGCCGGTACTGCCTTTCGAAGCGGATCGAGGCGTCCTGGACAGTGGTCGATTTGCTCGACGGCGCTGTGCTAGAGAGTTTTCCTCCTTTGGTTTTACCCTGAACGCCGTCGGTCCCGCTACTTTTCTCCTGGCCGGGCGCGTTCTCGGTCAACAGATAAAGTTTCGTCTTCCGAAACTGAAAATCCTCATTGAGCGCCATCGGCAGCGGAACGACCCGGTCGAGCAAACGCGGTTGTTCCGTTGAGCGACAGAATCCGCTCGCTAGCGGAATCAGAACGAAGAGTGCGATTGGGAACCTCACGCCTGTTAATGAAACCGGTTCTCGTTTGACCTGTCAATTCAGGTCGCGGCGCCACTTGGAACGGATTGAGCAAAGAGTTACCATTTTCGATGATCGAAGTGCGCTACGACCACGGAGTGTATCTCCCGATCTACGACTTGTGGCTCGATCCCTGGGAAGCGAAGCGCTTCGCTTTTGTCTCGCACGCGCATAGCGATCACATCGCACCGCACAAAGAGATCATTCTATCCGAGCGCACTGCGCGTCTGCTGCAGGCACGGATGCCGGGCAGTCGCACCGAACACATCCTGCCTTTCGGCGAACAGCGACGCGTGCACGAAGTCGACCTATTGCTTCTGCCGGCGGGACACATTTTTGGGTCGGCGCAATTATTTCTCTCAAACCAAGGCGAGACGCTCCTCTACACCGGCGATTTCAAATTGCGTCATGGGAAATCGGCCGAAGCAGCTGAATGGCGTCCGGCCGACACGTTGATCATGGAAACGACGTTCGGTTTGCCGCGCTATCAATTCCCACCGACCGCACACGTAATTGCACAAATCGTCGCGTTCTGCCGTGAGGCAATTGAAGACAGTGCCGTGCCGGTGCTGCTCGGCTACTCGTTAGGCAAAGCCCAGGAGATCTTGTGTTCACTCGATGGGGCGGGACTGACCCCGATGTTGCACGGCTCGGTCTATCAAATGACGCGCATCTACGAACAATTCGGACGGTCGTTCTGCGAATATGTGCGCTACAACAGAAATGATGTCGCCGGAAGAGTTCTCATCTGTCCGCCGAGCGCGAGTCATTCGCCGATGATCCAGAAAATTCCGCGCAAACGCGTCGCGATGATCAGCGGCTGGGCGGTCGATCCGAATGCCGCTTACCGCTATCAGGTCGACGCCGCCTTTGCGCTTTCCGATCATGCCGATTACAACGATCTCATTCGGTATGTCGATCTTGTGCAACCAAAGCGCGTCTTCACGTTGCACGGATTCGCCAGCGAATTCGCGCGCGATCTGCGCGAGCGCGGAATTGAAGCCTGGGCTCTGAGCGAAGAAAACCAGATGGACTTGAAGCTGCCAAAACCTGTAGTGGCAAGCGTGTCGCCTGCCTCAGGAAGAAACGCGGCCGACACGGTCGCCGCTACAACTTCGGAATTCCTCCAATTCGCCAATGTCGGCGAATCCATCGCCGCGACATCAGCGAAACTAGAGAAGGTGCGATTACTCGCCGAATATCTGCGTGCGCTCAAAAGCGACCAACTATCGATCGTGACGACTTATCTGACCGGGCGCGCCTTTCCCCAGAGCGACCTGCGAACGTTGCAAGCTGGTTGGGCAGTAATTTATCGCGCGCTGGTCGCCGCGACAAAAATCAGCGACGCGGAGTTCCACCGCATCGCGGCGAGTCACGGCGATCTCGGCAAAACCGCCTTCGAAGTTCTCGAACGACGAACCAAGCCGCAGCCATTCTCAATTTTGGAATCGCGCGACTTGTTCGAAAAACTTCATCGCGCCCGCGGACCAATTGCGAAAACGGAATTGCTGCAAACGTGCTTTGCCAATTTGTCAGCGCGCGAAGGTCAATACGTGGTCAAAATTCTGACCGGCGATCTTCGGATTGGTTTGCGCGAGGGACTTGTGGAAGAAGCGATCGCGCGCGCGTTCGAAGTTCCGCTCGAGCACGTTAAAGAAGCAAACATGTTGCTCGGCGATATCGGCGCGACCGCGTCGCTTGCGTCGCGAAAACAATTGGACCGCGCGGAGTTATCGATCTTCCGGCCGATCAAGTGCATGCTCGCGACGCCGGAGCCGACCGCAGAAGCGATTTGGGAACGATTTAGCTCTGTAGAGGCCGGCGTCCCCGGCGCCGATGTTGAGCGCAATCCACTGAGGACGGCGGACGCTGCAGTTTTTGTCGAAGATAAATTCGACGGCATTCGCGCGCAGCTGCATCGGAATTCGAAACGAGCCGAAATTTATTCGCGCGATTTGCGGCTCATCACCGATCAATTTCACGAGCTGGCCGAACAGGCGCGCAAGTTCGAGGTCGATCTTATCCTCGATGGCGAGATCGTCGCTTTCGAGCTGGGCCGCAAGCTGACGTTCTTCGATTTACAAAAACGGCTCGGCCGGAAAACGGACGGCGCGGATTTGTTTACGAGTGCGTCGGCCGACGTTCCAGTCGCGTTCATTGCTTTCGATTTGCTCTGGCTCGACGGTCGGTCGCTCTTAAAGACCGCCCTCCAGAAACGGCGCGAGTTACTGCGCGGCTTAAAATTGCCGGAGCAATTTCAAATCGCGGAAGTTTTTCCGGCGTATTCAGCCGCCGAGATTGAGGAACACTTTCAACAAGCGCGACGGCGTCTGAACGAGGGGCTGATGATCAAAGATCCGAGCAGTTTCTACACGCCGGGAGCGCGCGGAATGTTTTGGTTCAAACTAAAGAAAGAACTCGCGACCCTCGACGTGGTGGTAGTCGGCGCTGAATTCGGTCACGGCAAACGCAACAACGTGTTGAGCGACTACACGTTCGCAGTGCGCGATGAAACCAGCGGCGAACTTTTGCCGATTGGCAAAGCTTACAGCGGCCTGACCGATGTCGAGATTGCCGAACTAACCGAGCACTTCAAACAACACACGATCGTCGATCACGGCCGATATCGCGAAGTCAAACCGGAGATCGTTCTCGAAGTCGCGTTTAACTCAATTCAGCCGAGCACGCGTCACGCCAGTGGATTGGCGTTGCGCTTTCCACGAATCAAAGCGATCCGGCGGGACAAAAACGTCGATGCGATCGACACCCTAACTTACGCGCGCGAACTGGCGGCGCAGGAAGCGCGAACGGATACAGACGAAACTATTAAGGCGTAGCGGAGGGCGAAGGTGTCGTGCCTGGTTGGGTCCCTTCTTTGCGTTCCCGTCTTAATTCCTTCTTCTCTTCACGCTTCTGCTCTTTCTTTTCCTGCTTCGTCAACTTGCCACCGGGAAAAATCGAAGGGGCCGAAGCCGCATCCGGCATCGGTGTCGATGTTACAGCTGGCGATTGTGACGGCGAACTCATTGGCTCGACTTTGCGCGGGTTAAACTTCTGCGCCTGAGATTCGAATTTTCCTCGAGTCGCTTCTGTTTGCGATGCGCCAGTGGTCGGACTTAGCGATGCCGACGGCGCTGGAATTGCGCCTGAGGAAACAGTGTCGCTCGCGGCTGGTGAGGTTGACGCTGCCAACTTTGGGGTTGCGCTCGGTGTTGTTCGCGGCGGCGGCGTTGCGCTCGGAACCGGCAATCGTCCGCGGCGTTGCGACGCGGTCGGCAAAGGTGATGCAGACGACACTGGCGTCGAGGTTGCAGCCGGTGTCGGCGATGGTTCGGACGGAATTACCCTCCGCGGCGTGATCTTCGTTTCAGGTGTCGATGTTGCAACGGCAGTAGGCGCTGGCGTTGCCGATATCGCGGCGGACGGCAGTGGCGTCGCGGTAACCGATGTCGATGAAGCTGGTGTTTCGGCACCTTGAGAAGCCGTGGTCGTTGTCGCAGCAGCCTTTACAAATTTCTTTGACGGCGCATTCGAGGGCGGAGTTGCTTCCGCTTTCATTTTGTCGCGCGCTTTCTTGGCAGCTTCGTGATCACCTATGGCCGCCCAACCGAGATCGACCGTAACTTGCGTAATGTTTTGTTTCACCGCCCGCGGCCGTTCGCTCGCCTGCGGCGCCGAAATCACCGGCGCAGCCACGATCACAGTTTCGCCCTGAACAAGCGGCCGTGGTGCTTCGACATTCAGGTCGACACTGGCATTGCGCTCCAAGCGGAATCGCTGCATCGGCTCGCGGCTTTGCGCGCGAACTTCGTCATAATTCGGCCCCTCATTCACGATCGTCGTGTTGTTATAAGTGATGTTGGTAACGTTGGTGGTCTGATTAACGATCGCGACGTTGCGTTCCGGCGGGAGGATGGTGGACTCGGCTCGCTGGGCGCCGAATTCTCTTGTCGCAACAAAACAATATTGATCCGGGCCGATGTCGTAATAGTTATCGGACCAGTTGTGGATACCGGTGCGTTGATCGAATCGCGCTTCCGGGGGCAGGGGCGCCCAGCCGACGTAATCGTTGCTCTTTCGCCACGACACCCAGGCCGGGGCCCATTGTTGACCTGGAACCCAGACCCAGCCGATTCCCCGCAGCCGTGTCCAACGTCCGTAATGATAAGTCGCCCAACCGAATGGCTCCTCGGAAATCCAAGTCCAGCCGGCATCGGTGTAAACCCAACGCCCGTTCGTGTACGGACGCCAACTCCGCGAGCTCTCTGCTTCGCGCGGTTGCCAAACATAGCCGTAATCAGCGGTCTCTAACCACGCGCCATGAGGCTCGAGCTTGGTATAAAAAGTTGAATACCCGGAAGTCGGTCCCGCTCCAGAAACGGCCCTCGCCCGAGTAACCGGTTCGGGTTCAGCCCGTTCGCGACGAGCCGGCGTCGCTGCGGCCGCATTCTCCTTTTCCGCTAACGCTTTTTCGCGCGCGTCGAGATCGGCCTGCTGCTGTTGAAGCTGTTGTTGCTGCTCGGCCTGATGTTCCGCTGCCAAACGCTCCTGAACCTGTCGCTCAACTTCCGCATTCTTTTCCGCTTCAGTTTGCTGCTTCTGGCAGGAAACAAGAGTGGCGACCGCAATTACGGCTGGGACTACAAAAAACTTTCTCATGGCGATGAATTAGACACATTTCCTTTTTCATTATTCAACGGGTGGGCGCCGGGGATGGCGTTGCGCTTTGAGCAGAGGCCGGTGTGAAAATGACGGTTTCTATTTTGGCGCGTCGCAGTTTTTGGATGTTCGCATAAAGCGCAACCAGTGCGAAGCCGATCACAATCCCAACCATGAGCCGGCTGACATTCTTCGAGACGCGAGGTTCCGAGTTCACATTGAAACTATCGATGTCGATCTCCTGCGCGCAAACGCGGGTCAAGGCAACTGCAACGCTGCGATCGCATCCATCACTCGCTGGCTCAACCGGGTGTAGAGATCTTTTCCACCGGTCCCAAGATCTGCGTCCGAGAAATAGATCGGCTCGCCAGCGACGATCGTGATTTTGCGCCACAAATGAATTTTTCCGTGGATCGGCCAGGCATCGAACGCGCCGAAAATTCGCATTGGAACAACCGGGGCGCGCGTTTTTGCGATTAGCAGACCCAGACCCGCCGCGGCGGGTTGCAGATTCCCGTCGGGCGTGCGCGATCCTTCCGGAAAAACCAATGCACACTCGCCCGCGCTCAGGATTCGAATCAATGCTTTCAGCGCGCTCCGATCGCCTTCCAAATTAACCGGAATGACGTTGAGCTTGGGTAAAAGCCACCCGAGCACCGGCACATTCATCAACGATTTTTTCGCCAGAAAGAAAATGGGCCGGTCACAGGCATTGCCGGCCAATGGCGGGTCAAAAAAACTTTGGTGATTCATGGCCAGAATCACGGGGCCGGTTTGAATGACGCGCTCTCGATTAATAATTCGAAACCGAAAAAATAACTGGGCGAGTACCCGACTGAGATGGTAGCCGAGCCAGTAGTAAAAATTCATTGAGCGATTTAGTGATTTAACGATTCAGCGATTTGCTACCAACCTTTAAGTCTTTGACTCGTTAAATCTTTAGATTTTTTGCGCGCAATCGTTTAACGATTTCGTCCACGACCTCGTCGACGGTTAGATGCGACGTGTCGACGACTTCCGCGTCTTTCGCGACGATAAGGGGGGAAGCCGAGCGCGACGAATCGGCTTGATCGCGGCGCGCGATTTCATCGCGGTGCCCTTGCGCCGCGCGCCGCTGCGCTCGCACTTCCGGCGACGCGTCGATGTAAAATTTGTAGGGCGTAGCGGAGAAAACGACCGATCCGATGTCGCGACCTTCGACCACCAAGTCGTCCTTGCCCGCGTAATCGCGCATCCTCGCCACCAGAACATTGCGGACCTCCGGGACTGTGCTCACTCTTGAAACTTCGCTGTTCACGCGATCTTCGTGCAGATGGCCGGCTAAATCGACATTGTCGATCAAAAGGTGAAGTTCTCGGTCCCGCAACACTCCGCTCAACGACAAAGTAGCAATTAGTTCCGCAATCCGAGGTCTGTCCGACGGATCGATGCCGCTATTAAGCACCGACCACGTGACAGCGCGATACATGGCGCCGGAATTGACGTAAACGAAGCCCAAACGGCGCGCGAGTTGGCGCGCCACGCTGCTTTTTCCCGAAGCGGCCGGCCCGTCGATGGCGATTACGCGATGTCGATCTTGTGCTTGCATTTCTGGTTCTCGCGCGACGAGCGGAGTTTTTCGCGGGACGCCCGCGGAAGCAAGCGTGTGATTATTCTTCCACCGGCGTCGCTGGCACGAGCGTGCCAATGACGGGCGTGCTGGTGCGAACTCGCCTTGGGCTTATGAACTCGTCCAAAGCTTTCTCGAAACCGGGATACGATTCGCGGATACATTCGGCGTCCTGAATAATTGTTTCGCCGTCGGCAAAGAGTCCGGCGACGGCAAAGGCCATCGCGATTCGATGGTCGCCGAAGCTGGAGAGTCGCGCCCCCCTCAACGGTGCCGGTCCATGGATTTCGAGGCCGTCATTAAGCTCGATCACTTGAACACCCATTCCCCGCAAATTGTGCGAGATCGCCGCGATCCGATCACTCTCCTTGACGCGAAGCTCATGGGCGTGGCGAATGATGGTCGTGCCATTAGCAAGCGCGCCCGCAACTGCCAGTGCCGGCAATTCGTCAATCAGCTGCGGAATCTCTTTCCCGTGAATCACCGTACCTTTGAGCGGCACACCGGTGACTTCGACTACACCGCGCGGTTCCAATTGATCGACGCCTTCAACCGCTTCACGCACTTGCGCGCCCATTCGCACCAAAACGCCGAGCAATGCCGTCCGAGTGTCATTCAGTCCGATGTTGCGAACGAGCAGATGGCCGCCGGATTGGGCAGCGGCCGCGACCAACCAAAAGGCGGCCGAAGAAATGTCGCCTGGAATTGAAAAATCGCGCGACTCCGGGATCTGGTCGCCAAAAACGCTGATGGCGTCTTCGCTTTTCGCGGTGCGGATTAAAAAATAATTAAACATCAGCTCGGTGTGGTTGCGGCTGGCGGATGGCTCATCCAAGGTCGTTTTGCCCTTAGCGAAAAGCCCGGCGAGGAGAATGGCGCTTTTGACCTGAGCGCTGGCCACCGGTGAACGATAATGAATTCCTCGCAACGATCCGCCGCGGATACGGAGAGGAGGCGTTTGCTCCGGACCTTCGGCGACAATGTCCGCGCCCATTTTTCGGAGCGGCTCGATTATGCGGTCCATCGGGCGGCGGGTAAGGGAGGGATTGCCGACTAATCGCGTTTCAAAAGTTTGACCGGCAAGCAAACCGGCGAGCAGACGCATGGTTGTGCCGGAGCCGCCGCAATTGATCTCGTCTTTTGGCGGTGTCAGGAGGCGTTTCTTCCCGTGAACAATGAGAATGTCCGGTTCGGGTTGTTCAATCTGAATTCCGAGCGCTCGCAATGCGCTGACGGTATGCATGCAATCGTCGCTCGGGAGAAACCCGCGCAGGTTGCAAACGCCATTCGAAAGGGCAGCAACGATAGCGGCGCGATGTGAGATACTTTTATCGCCCGGAACGGTGATCTCCGCTTCAATCCGAGGCGCTCGTTTTACGCGCAACTCCATAAATCAATTAAAAAAAGCGATGCTGCATTCAGTATCTGGATTCAGCATCGGCCGCAACTGCCGTTACGGAACAAGAAAGATTTTGTTGGTGAAAGGATCTTTTACTTCCGTGCCAGGCGGGAACCCACGGACATCGACCAGCCCTTGATCGGCGGCGTACGGGCTTTTCACGAAGCCAGGTTTACCCGGGACAGGCGTTCCGTAGGGATAATCGCCCTTGGCCGGTTTTGACGGCGCGGCGCCGGTGGGCGGTGGTGCTGGGGGCTGCGCGGCTGTTTCGGTGTTTTCCGGTGGCGCATTTGGATTAAAGGGCTGCTGTGTCGGTTGATTTTCTACACCGGTTTCAGCGGGATATCGCGCTGCGGTCCGCCGCGCGCCGGCCGGCGGAGTCTCCTCTCCGGTGCAGGCCGAAAGAAAGAACGCGGTGAGCAGCGCCAGCGAGAGCCACAATTTCATAATTTTCTTGGACGAAGTCTACACTGGTTCTATTTCAATGCCAGTGGCCTCAGCATCGCAATTCATTTTAGAAAAGCCAAGACGGCGGCGATTTCCGAACTTGTTGCAGTAATGGAGGCTGGTCCAGAAATCCTGATTGTCGACGACGACGCAACCAGCCGGAAGTTACTGGCGCGGATGCTTTCTGCAGCCGGTTACGTTTGCCGCGAAATGGACAATGCGACCGACGCCCTAAACTTCGTCCATCAAACGCAACCGGCGGCGCTGTTGCTCGATTTCAAAATGCCGGGAATCGACGGGGCGGAAGCGCTCAGGCGACTTCGGGCTGATCCGAATCCGGCAATCGCACAGATCCCGGTGATCATGTTGACCGGACACGGCGAAAACGAGGTCACGTGTCTCAACGCCGGAGCAGACGACTTCGTAATCAAGCCCATCAATGCCGAAGTGTTGCGCGCACGAATCGAGACGCAACTGCGGTTACATTCAATGCGCGTCCAGTTACAGCAGCAAAATCAGGAACTAGAAGCGTGGCGCCGTAATCTCGAGCGCGACCTAGCGGCGGCGCGGTTGACCCAGCAAGCGCTGATCCCACAAAAGGCGCCCACCCTTCCGGGATGGGAAATCGCGGCCTGTTATCGTCCGGTGATCGAAGTTGGTGGGGACATTTATGGATGGCTCCCTATCAAGGAGGATCGTTGGTTGTTCTGGATCGCGGATGCCACCGGTCATGGGGCCTCAGCTGCTTTGATGACGACTCTCGCCAAACTTCTGTTTCATCACGGACACGAGGAGCACGAACGGCCAGGCAAAATCATGGAAGCGGTGAACAATGATCTGCGTGGAATTTTGGCCGGCCGCTCTTTCATGAGCGCAATGTGCGTGGCGCTGGATCCCAAAAGTGGACAGGCGAGCGTAGTCGGCGCGGGACATCCGCCGCTTCTTGTTACCCGATTTGGGCGTGGAACCGAAGCGATCGCCGCTTCCGCACCGCCTCTTGGATTGGTTGAGGAATCGAGTTTCATCGAAACCGCTCTGGAATTGAATCCGGGCGATGCGTTCACGCTTTACACCGACGGATTGTTTGGCGCAGTCAAGAATGGCCGGCCGCGATCGACGCCGACCCAACTTGCGGGAATGATTAATCCGTTTGCGGCAAGCGCGGACGCGTTGCTCGAGCTGATGTTGAAAGCGGCAACGCCCGAGGCCAGCGAATCGCCGCCGGACGATGTCGCCGCGGTTGTCGTGCGTCGATCCAATTAGCAAGAAAAAAAATTACCCCGAAAATTAGTGTTGCTCTGCCGCAAACGAAGCATTAATCAGCCTGTATGCCGAAAACCAAAACTCCTTCAAAACGCAAGCCCAATCCCGCCTTCATGAGACCAGTCCAGCCCGACGACAAGCTCTCCGCCATCGTTGGTTCAAAACCGTTGCCGCGTTCCGAGCTCACCAAGAAGCTCTGGGACTACATCAAGAAAAACGGTTTACAGGACAAGACAAAGAGAACCCAAATCAACGCCGACGATGCGCTCCGGCCAGTTTTCAACGGCAAGAGCCAGGTCAGCATGTTCGAGATGACGAAGCTCGTCTCGGGTCACATTCGTTAGGCCGCGGATTGACGTTTGAGTCCCTGCCTACGAGCACGGGGCTGGAATAAAGACTGAGCGGGCGAGCCCGTTGTGGAACGTGCTCGCGTTGCGGCTACTTGCGCCGCAACCTGGATTGACCGATCTTTCGGTGTGAAAAAATTCATCACCGCGATCAGATTGCCGATATTTTTTCTGGCAATCGCAATCGCGCTCGTAATCGCTGCCCATCGCAATGAAGCGAAGACTGCAGCTCAGAAGGAAACACGACCGACACAGTTAGCGCCCGCGCCGAACTCACCTATCGGGACATGGACGACTGATTACAAAAGGGCTCAGGAAGAAGCGAAAGCGAGCCACAAGTTGTTGTTACTCGATTTTACGGGATCGGACTGGTGCGGTTTTTGTATTCAGCTCGACAAAGCCATTCTTCAGCAGCCGCAGTTTAGGGATTACGCCAGCAAAAACCTCGTTCTGATGGAAGTTGATTTTCCGCGGAGCAAAGCCCAAAGCGCTGAGACGAGAAAACAAAATATGGAATTGGCGCGGCGATATCAGATTGAAGGCTTCCCCACGCTTGTGGTGCTGAATGGTGAAGGCAAAACCGTCTGGCGCTATGATGGTTTATACCAGGGTGGCATCGCCGCCTTCCTCGCCGAATTAGACAAAGCCCGCAAAGGCTGAGCGTGGTCGCCTAATTTTCGATTTTCGCACCGCGAAGCGGTTAAGCTTTGCCCGGTTCGAAGGCGCGTTGGAGAACGTTCGCCAACTCGTGCCGAGTGAAAGGTTTCGGCAGAGCCGCCCGAAACCCATAGGTCAGGAATTCGGCCAAGGCAGCATCGTCCGAATAACCGCTGCATATGATCGCCGTAACATTCGGGTCGAGATCGCGTAGACGCTCCATCGTAGCCACACCGCCCATTCCGCCGCGGATGGTTGCGTCCAAAATGACCGCCTGAAAAGTTTCGCCGGTCCGCATCGCCAGTTCGTACTTTTTCAACGCTTCCGCGCCGTCGGGCGCGGTCGTCACTTTATAGCCAAGGGTGCCAAGCAGCTCCGAAGTCAGATCGCGAATGGCAGCTTCATCATCCATCACCAAAACGCGCTGATGATTGAAACTGAAAATTTCATTCTCCAAGGTCGCCTCAGGAACTGGTGGCTCGGAGTCGGTAGCTGGCAGATAAAAGGTAAATGTCGATCCATCGGCCGAAGTGCGTTCAAGATGGAGCAGGCCGCCGTGTTTTTTCACCACGGAGTAGCTGATCGACAAGCCCAGGCCCGTTCCAGTCGACTTGGTTGTAAAATAAGGATCGAAAATTTTGGTCACCAGTCTCTTCTGGATGCCGCGGCCGTTATCTGCGACCTGCACTTGGACATAACGGCCGGGTCGAATCGGGAGACCAGAGTTAGCGTCAATTTCAAGATTGCGCGCCGAAACCCGAACAATCCCGCCGCTCGGCATGGCCTCTCGTGCGTTGATTATTAGCGCATTGATCACTTGCTCGATCTGGGCTGGATCGACCGGAGATCTCCAAAGGCCAGCCTGAATATCCAAATCCGACCGCAGGTTCGATCCATGAAGTGAGAACTCGGCCGCTTGGGTCACGAGATCAGATATTGAAACGACCCGTTTCAACGGCGTGCCACCTTTTGAGAAGGTGAGCAATTGATTCGAAAGTTGAGCGGCGTGTTGCGCGGCCTCGCCGGCGCGCGACAAGAACGAGAGCAGATTTGCCGGACTCCCCGGAGCTTCGATTTGGGCCAGGCCGATGTTTCCGGAAATGACGGTCAGTAGGTTGTTAAGATCGTGGGCGATTCCTCCCGCCAGCGTCCCGAGCGATTCCAGCTTGCCGGTGGTCAACCGCTCTTCTTCGACCCGCTTTCGATCGGTCACGTCTCTTAGGAAGACAGAAACACCGCCTCCGCTCGGATAGGCCAGAAGTTCAAACCAGACTTTGCCGCTTGCATCGCTTGCTTCGAACTCGACCGCTACTTGTTCGGACATCGCGCGCCGATAATTCTTTTCGAACGCTTCGCGGGTAAACTCTGGCAGCTCGACCCAAAAATCCTTGCCGATCAAGTCTTCGCGGTGCCGATCGAGCAGTTTTTCCGCTTGGCGATTAACGAACGTAAATTTCCAGTCCCGGTCGACTGCGAAGAATCCGTCACTCGTTTTTTCCAGGATGTCGGTCATTTTTCTGACTGCTTCCTGCAATTCCGCCCGGGCCTGGTTGCGTTCAGCGAGCGCACGAATGCGCCTCTCAGCTACCGAGAGCCGGACATTCAATCGCGCCGGGTCGAGCGGTTTGATCAAATAATCGTTGGCCCCGGCTTCCAGCGCCCGTTCCAAGTCCTGCGCGTCGTCACGCGCCGTGACCAGAAGAATGAATAATTCCTCGCCGTTGGGCGCAGCTCGCAATTCCTGACACAATTCCACTCCGCTTTTGCCGGGCAACATCCAATCCAAAATCAAAAACGAGAAACGTTGTTTTCTTAGCTCAAGTTCCGCCTCTTCGGCGTTGTCGACCGCGACCACCTCGTGACCGCGTCGTTCGATCAGCCGCTGCAAAGTCCTGCGACTCTCCGGATGATCCTCAACAAGCAGTATTCTCATTTCTGGAAATATAAAATCTTCCTTCAAATCCCTCCGCCAAGTCATGCGCGAGCACGCCCGGTCGCCGAATAATGGCGGAGCAGGATGGCTGCCACGGGATGCCGCTAGTCCGCGAAAAAAAGGAATAAGATTTTTCCTTAGGCGATGATCGACACCGTCACGCAATCGAGCGGCAGCGCCTTGCGTTACATTCGGCCTCTGCTAGATACAGCGAAAGTTTGGCGGAGCTGTAAAAATTCATGCTCATCTTTCGTGTTCTCCTTTTTTCGCTTGTTACTTCATTCGGAATCGTCGCTGTTCGGGCTGATGCGGTTGCGCCGCAAACCGGCGAAAAGCCAGAGCCGGCAGCCACGGCCGAGCCCGGGATCACTTTCGATTGGGTCCACGTCGACGGACCTTACGTCGCGATGACGTTCGATGACGGCCCGAGCGCAAAATTGACGCCCAAGCTACTCGATTTGCTCGCCGCCCATCATATAAAAGCCACATTTTTCCTGATCGGCCAAAACGTTGCCGAAAATCCCGATATCGTGGCGCGGGAGGTACGCGAAGGACATGAAATCGCGAACCATAGCTGGTCGCATCCCAACCTCGCTAAGATGTCGGATGCCGGAGTTCGTGATCAGCTGCACAAAACGGAGGACGCGATTCGAAGCGCAAGTGGCAATCGTCCAACTTTATTGCGTCCACCTTATGGTTCGATCACAGCCCGGCAAAAAAAATGGATCAACCAGGAGTTTGGTTACAAAATTGTGCTTTGGGATGTCGATCCATTGGACTGGAGAAGGCCAGGATCGAATGTCGTTTGCAATCGCATCATCAAAATGGCTCGCGCCGGCTCGATTATTCTGGCGCACGACATTCATCCCGGCACGATCGAGGCGATGCCGTGCGTGCTGAGCCAGCTCGAGGCCAAGGGCTTCAAATTCGTGACCGTTTCTGAATTGATCGCGATGCAAACGCCACTGCCGCCGAAACCTTCGCCATCTCCTAAATCGATCCCGCCAAAATCGACATCTCCTTCCCCCACTCCGCACAACTGATTATTTTGCCGGCATGATCGCCGACCGATATTTGCAGCTCAAGGGCGGACTCGAAAGCGCCCTCGCTGGATTAATCAAGCTCGGCTCAGAGATGCAGCGGCCGCCTGAAGAGATGGATACTTTGCAGGCGCTGCTGCGCGATATCAGCGAGCCGTTGTTGTTTGTCGTGGTCGGTGAAGTGAAATCTGGAAAGTCTTCACTCTTGAATGCTCTCTTCGGCAATGAATTTGCCAAGGTAGATGTTCTGCCGGCGACCGACCGCGTTTACATTTTCCGCTACGGGCCGCAAGAAAAATCGACCGAGGTTTCACCGAAACTGACCGAGCGCGATCTGCCGATTCCGTTCCTGCGCGATTTCAACGTCGTCGATACGCCCGGGACCAACACGATGGTGAAAGAGCATCAAATGGTGGCGGAAGATTTTATGCCGCGCGCTGACGTCGTCCTTTTCGTCTTCTCGGTGGCCAACCCGTGGACGCAATCCAACTGGGAATTTTTGGATTTCCTGCAAAAAACCTGGCTCAAGAACGTGATCTTCGTGCTCCAGCAAATCGATTTGCGCGAGCCGACTGAAATCGATGTCATCCATCGACATCTTCAGGATACCGCGATGCGGCGGTTGGGATTTGTCCCACCGATTTTTTCCGTGTCCGCGCGCAAAGCTCTCTTGGCCCGGACGAGTGGCGATGAGGAACGGCTTTGGGTCGAGAGCGGTTTCGCGCCCCTCGAAGAGCAGATCAGCTTCATTGTGACCGAATCGAGCACCCGGATGTTGAAGCTGCGCTCAACTTTTCAGGCAACGCGTGTTGCCCTGGAAGGATTGAATCGAGAGGTTCGCGGATTTCTCGACAAAATTGCAGCGGATGTTGCGGTGCTCCAGCGTCTGGACACGCTATTGCAGACCCGTCGCGAACAAATGCTCCGCCAGGTCACGGCTCTTGTGCGTGAGGTGGAGAGCATCTACGAAGAAACAACAAAAAAGAGAACGACGCTGCTTTGCCAAGAACTAACTTGGTGGCGCGGATTTCAACTAATTTGGCGCCGAACCGGCGACCATCCGGATTTGCACGCGAAGATCGAGGCCAACCTTCGACAATTGTTGCAACCGCAAATGCAACCGGCAGTCAGCAAATTGGAGATAGATTTGCGCGGGCTCTGGCCGCAGACGCAAGACCTCCTCGAAAATCAATTATCGCCCGACTTACAAAAGGAGGCCCGCCAGAGCGTACCGGATTTCGCCGGTCAACGACGTGAACTCTCGGAGTCAATTCAAGCGGCCTATATCGACATTCTCGCCGGCAAAACGCTTCAGGAACAACTGGCCCGGTCTTATTCACAAACGGCGCTTTGGTTGCGCGTTGTTGTCGCAATAATCGCGATTGCAGGAACGGTCGCATTTTTCACCCGAGCGCGGAGCGCAACGGCGGCCATGGCAGCGCTTATGGTTGCAGGAATCGGCGTTGTGATTGCCGTTTTTTTGGCCTTCAACCCTCGTCGAAAAGTCCTGCGAGATTATGAACGACAATTCTCTCCAAAACGCACCGAGTTTTCCAAAACGCTCGAGAAACAGTTTGCAAAAGCGATTGATGCCTTTTGTGCGGAAATGGCCAAGAAGTTCCGCAAGTTAAGCGAAATTTGCCAGACCCGGCGTCGGCGCTACGAACCATGGTCGCAACGCGCAGAAGGACTACAAGCAAAGCTGACCGAATTGAAGCCGCGGCTCGGTTGAAAAATCCGCGCGCGGAATGCTCCCGTTATTTCTTGGTATTGCCGGAACTGCCGCCTTGCTGCACCAAACGCTGTTCGGCCTGGCGACGCGCAATCACGAAATGATTGTTCTCGCCATAGCTGCGCCATGGTCCGGGCGGCACGTCCTGAGTGTTCACGAACTGCCAATCGGTAACGTCAGTTGGTTGCAGCCCAAGGTAATCGCGCACTGCGGGTGAAACGTCCAAGCCGGCGCCGTGATTCAGGTTCGGCCTCGGACGTTCATTGCCAAAGACATATTGAAAGTGATCGGTCCGAAATGGGCCGCAATCTTCCCATTGCGCGTAACAGGTGCGATTGCCTTTGCGAATTGCAATCCAGTGATGCCAGCAAACCGATTGTCCCTGCCCCATGTAGGCCTGTTTGAACCATGGAATCACCAGCGGCGCTTCCGGCTTAAATTGGCCATGGGTCACGTCATTATAGGGTAAGGCGCAATAAAATGGATTCTGCCGCGGAACGAACGAGACCGGAATGTAGTTACGCCGCTCTGATTTCTCGGGATTATCGAAACCGCCGTAATTCCCCTGCCAATTCAAATCCCATGAGCTCCGAAAATTCGGCACCGGATTGTTTCCGCCCGCCTGTTCTCCGACCCAGAATACCGTGGTCACGATGTTTGTTTTCCATGCGAAACGCTGGATCGCCGGCCGAGAACTGGTCGGTACAAACACTTGGGGCTCGACCTTAAGCAGAGCTTGCTCGCGAAGTTTCATCGCATACTTCGCAAAGTCGGCCGCCGTCGCGTAAGGCGAGCTCGATTGCTCCTCCGCCTGGAGCACACGTATGGCTCCGGTGAGGATTAAAACAGCAATGGTTCGTCTCATGGCCAAAGGGTGGCCTGTCTGTATCCGATTTTCCCGCCTCGCGCAAGGCCTTTTCATTATGGAAAAACCAGCGCCGGTGGCGGTTACAATCCCTAAAGCACTATCTGTTCCAGCTATATCCGGCTCACGAGAGTATTCCGGACGTATTCTCGATCGTTTTTTTCGGGATAATCCAGCGTGTAATGCAAACCGCGGCTTTCTTTACGACTCAATGCCGAATCGACAATCACTGCCGCCACCGTGGCCAGATTGCGCAGTTCCAAAAGGTCCACCGATACTTTGAAGTTCCAATAAAATTCCCGGATCTCACGCTGCAGATTGCGTAGGCGCGCGCTCGCCCGCTGCAACCGCTTGTCGGTGCGCACGATTCCCACATAATCCCACATCAACCGGCGGATTTCGTCCCAATTATGATAAATCACGACCAGTTCATCGACATCTTGCACGTCGCCCGATTGCCATTCTGGTAACGAAACCGGCGGCATTGAGCGCGATGGACGCCACTCCCGCAGCATCGCTTCGCACGCGCGGTGTGCGACCACCAAACCTTCCAGCAGTGAGTTGCTCGCCAGACGATTCGCGCCGTGCAATCCGGTGCAACCAACTTCGCCAATTGCGTATAAGCCGGGCAGACTGGTCGCGCCGTTGACGTCGGTGTTGATTCCGCCGCATTGATAATGCGCGGCCGGCACGACTGGAATCGGCTGCTTCGTCATGTCGATCCCAAAACGCAAACAGGTCTCGTAAATATTTGGGAACCGATCGCGCAGGAATTCCACTGGTTTGTCGGTGATATCAAGAAAAACGCATTGCGCCCCGGAGCGTTTGATCTCGGCGTCAATCGCTCGAGCCACAATATCCCGCGGTGCGAGCGAACCGCGTCGATCGTAGCGTTTCATGAAATCTTCGCCGCGATTGTTCCGCAAAATGCCGCCCTCGCCTCGCACTGCTTCCGAAATCAAAAACGATTTTGCTTTGGGATGAAACAGACAGGTCGGATGAAACTGAACGAATTCCATGTTCGCGATCGTCACGCCCACGCGCCAGGCCATTGCCACGCCATCTCCGGTCGCGATGTCAGGATTGGTCGTGTAGAGATAAACTTTCCCACAACCCCCAGTCGCAAGCACGATCCGATCCGAACGGATCGTTTCCACTTCGCCGCTCTTTTCATCGACAATGTAAATGCCGAGGCAACGATCTTCCGCCGCAAAGCCAAGTTTCGCTGCGGTGATTAGATCGACCGCCATGTGATTTTCGAGAAGATCCACATGCGATTGGCGCTCCAGCTCGCGCAGTAATGCGTTCTCGATTTCCTTGCCGGTCACGTCCCGAACGTGAAGGACGCGTCGCTTCGAGTGTCCGCCTTCGCGACCAAGATCGAATTCGCGATGGCCGGAAACCTCGCGTTCATCGAATTGCATACCGAGCTCGACCAAATCCTGAATTCGCGCCGGAGCTTCGGTCACAATCGTGCGGACCACATTTTCGTCACATAATCCCGCGCCGGCTTCGAGGGTGTCGCGCACGTGAAGTTCAAAGGAGTCCTCGTCGCTCGTCACACAAGCGATTCCCCCCTGCGCCCAAGCCGTGTTCGTGTCCGGCCCTTTGCGTTTGGTGATTACCGCCACCGAACCGTGCTTCGCTGCCTTAAGCGCAAAGCTAAGCCCCGCGATGCCACTGCCGATGACGACGAAATCGTATTCCTTCATCCCAATACAATGTTGTCGATCAAACGGGTTTTCCCAAAGAAAACCGCGAGCGCGAGAAGCGAGTTCGGCCCAGGCAATTCGATCGTTTGCAAAGTGTCGGCGTCGACAAGATCGACATAATCGATTCGCGCCAGCGGCGCTTCACTAATTATCGTTCGTGTAAGACCGACAATGTCCTTCGCGGATTTTTTTCCGGAATCTTTCGCGGCCAGCAATGCTTTGCGCAAAACCGCAGCCTGCTTCCGCTCCTCGGCGTTCAAATACACATTGCGCGAACTGCACGCCAGTCCGTCTGCTTCGCGCACCGTGGGCACCGCGACGATGTCGATCTTGTAATTCAAATCGCGCACCATTCGGCGAACGACGGCCAGCTGTTGAAAATCTTTTTCGCCAAACACGGCCGCGTCAGGTTGCAAAATGTTGAACAGTTTCGCCACCACTGTGCAAACGCCGCGGAAATGTCCCAGCCGCGATTTGCCTTCGAGCACGTTCGATAGCGAATTTTCTTCCACAAACACGGAGCGATTTTCCGGATACATCTCGGTCGCGCTTGGCCGGAACAAAAGATCGACATCCAACTTTCGGCAAAATTCTTCATCTTCTTGTTCCGGTCGCGGATAACGTTCGTAATCGCTTCCCGGCTCGAATTGGAGCGGATTTACAAAGATGCTGACGACCACTTCGCCATTTTTTCCCGCTTGGCCGCGCGCAATTCGAATTAACTCTCCATGCGCCCTATGCAACGCCCCCATCGTCGGCACCAGGACACGCGGCCCTTTTTTGGCGTGACTCTGCGCTTGGGCGATCGTGGGTACAATCTTCATCGTGCTTCCAACCAGATCGCCTGGCGCGCGAACGGAAAAGTTTTGTGACCGAAATTTGTCCAGCCCGCGCGCTGGGCCAATTGATTCAGTTCGGAAAAGGAAAACGCGCGCGCGATGGAGAGCCGAGCATCGTGTTTGCTCATTGGCTCGCGAAACATCGTTGCCGTGAGAAGGTGGACACCGATTGTGGCCATCCAACTGCGGCGCAGATCAGACACGAGCACGAATTTGTGCGAGAGCTCTCGGCAACGTTGAAGCACGCGGACCGCGTCGTTATCACTGAAATGATGAAGCGCCAGGGTGCAGAAAACGACGTCATATGGCTCCGCTGGTCTCCATTCCAGGATGTTTCCTTCGACGAAACTGATTTCGGGATAAGGAACGCTCAGCTTTTGCGCGATCTGGAGGGTGGCGGATTGTTGATCCAACGCATCGATTCGCAGTTCCGCCCCAATCTTGCGCCCGCACTCTGCGATCAAACGCGGAATATCGCCAGAGCCGGTGGCAAGATCGACAATTCGCAAGCGCGAGCCCGGCTTGATCCAGCGGCTGAGAAACATCGAAATCAACGCGTAACTCCCAAACCAGCGATTGAGCTGCCGGATATTTTCAAGATCCCGCTCCAATTCAGGGGAAACCGGCTGCGGACGGTCCATCAGCTCGAGCTCGACTGGATTAAATTGCCGCTCCATTGACGAACTGTAGCGGCGGTCTGGGACCGTCGCATTATTTGTCCGACGCTCCCAGAGCGCCGCTACGAAGAAAGGAATTTTCGCCAGGATTCCGGCAAGTCTGCTGCCTCGACTTCGCTGGCGATGCGGCCTTCAAAGTCCGGCTGAAAAGTTGTGCTCGTTCCGTAAACCATGATTACATCTTCCGAACCTTCGGCCCGAATCGCATGCGCGACGCCCGGAGGAATCACGACTCCGACGTTATTGCGGCTGCGATGATTGTCGCCATCGGCGAAAAAACGCATGCTCCGCGCGGGGAGACCAGCGCGGACGTCCCGCAAAAAGATTTCAGCGCGCCCCTGCAGAAAAAACATAATGTCCCATTGTTCGCGATCGTACGGGCGCAGTGAATAGTTCTGCGGTTGATTGATAAACAAACGTCGCAACCATTTCTCCGCGGTCATCTCCGCTGGAATGCTAGGTGGATGAATGTGAAATCCTTTTGCGCTGTTCGCGAACATTCGCGCGGCCGACCATTGCCTAGGCCATAGCTTGATCTTCCCCAGCACTCCCTGCGCTTCACGCGCCAACTCGCCAAAGCTGCCACGATGGCGTTGTGGATGAATTTCTCGGGAAAAAATTTCAACCCCGGGGATCCAAACTTTCTTCAGCTCCGCTTTGCCGCGACCTGCAGTCAGTTCAGCGGCATCGACGCCAGATGCGGCTATTCGTTGAGCAACACTGCCGCTTTTGTAATCGCGGGGAGAGAGCGCTTTTCTTGTCCGTTCGTTGAGCCCAAGCCACAAATCTTTTTTCATGTTATTTCGAGGAGCCGCTTACATGCCTAACGAAGCTCCGCGCGAATCGCCACATTATATTCATTGCAGCCGTGCGCAGGCAAATTTACGCTGGACGCCTTCGGCGAGCGCCCCGGCCGAGATCGATGCCCGAGTACTTCGTCTATCTTATCTATCGCGCAGGCTTTGCCCTGATTGGTCTTTTGCCCTTACGCGTCTCCTTTGCGCTTGGAAACGGACTCGGCTTCTGTGCCTGGCTTGTTCTCGGGAAATATCGGCGCCTGGGATTTCGTAACATCGAGATCGCATTCGGCCGGGAAAAATCACCGCAAGAAATGCGGCACCTCGTGCGTCGCCATTTTCAACGACTGGGCGCAAATCTTCTTTCCGGATTGAAACTCGCGTCGATGCCGCTGGAGAAGGCGCGCGCGAAGGTTCGCATCGAAAATGCCGATGCCGCCCATCGCGAGCTGCGCAGCGGTCGGCCGATCGTGTTTATTTTGAGCCATATCGGAAACTGGGAATTGCAAGCGCAAATGTTTCCCGCCGCGATCGGCTACGTCCGAAATAGCACAATTTATCAGCCGCTAAAAAATCGTTACATCGACAAACACGTTCGCAGCTTGCGCGGCCGCGCCGGCGTCGAGTTGTTCGATCGCAACGAAGGTTTTCAGAAAGCGATTGAACTGCTGCGGGGCGGCGGCGCAATCGGAATCCTGGCCGATCAACATGCGGGCGATCAAGGCCTGTGGGTACCGTTTTTCGGCAAACTCGCCTCGACCACATCGTTGCCGGCGCTGTTAGCTAAGCGCACCGGCGCGGCGGTTCTGGGCACTGCCATTTACTCCGAATCGCCGGGCCGCTGGCGGATGTCGTTGACTGATCGAATCGACGCTCCTGGCGATTCAGTCGAAGCGCTCACCGCCAAAGCCAACGACCTGATCGCAGCCCAGACCCGGCGCGCTCCGGAAGACGGGTTCTGGTTGCACAATCGCTGGAAAACGCCGCGCCCAAATTTTCTTCTCGCGCGTTATAAGCGAGGTGTTTATGTCCCGAAAAATTTAACGCTGAAACAATTGCAACCGTTCCGGATCCTCATTCGCAGCAGCAACTGGCTGGGTGACGCAGTCATGAGCGCGCCGGCAGTGCGCGCAATCAAAAAAGGCCGACCCGATGCGCACGTCACGATCCTCGCGCCAGAGAAAATTGCGCCGATCTGGAAACTAGTCTCAGAAGTCGACGAGATTTTGTCGCTCCCGAACAAATCGCTCGTCAGCGCGGTTCGGCTGATTGGACGACAAGAGAGCTTCGATGTCGCAATCTTGTTTCCTAATTCATTGCGCGTGGCGCTCGAGGTTTGGCGAGTTCCGAGAAAAGTCGGCTATCGCGGACATGCTCGCGGCTGGCTCCTAAATCAAATCGTCCGCGAACCGCGCCGGCCGGGCCCGCCCGAGCATCACGCGACGCGCTTTCTGAGAATCGCGGATGATTGCGGCGCGGACGTCGATCTAGTGCGCGATGCGAAGCAGGTGTTGTCGGAAACATCGCACGTCCAAGATCAAAAATTACTCGGACTTTGCCCCGGCGCCGAATATGGACCAGCCAAGCGCTGGTTACCGGAGCGTTTTGCCGAGGCGGCAGTCGCGGTTTCGGCACAATCCAAAGTCAAATGGATCTTGTTCGGAGTTGACAATGATGAATCGATTGGCGAGACGGTCGCCAGCGCTCTCGGCGAAAACTGTATAAATCGAATCGGTCAAACAACCCTCGATCAATTGATCGAGGAATTGCGCCGCTGCCGCCTACTTTTGACAAACGACACCGGAACGATGCATCTCGCTGCGCTGCTCGGCGTGCCGGTTGTGGCGGTCTTCGGTTCAACCGAACCGGCCCTGACGCGGCCTCTCGGTAACGGCCACATCATTCTTCGGCATCACGTTGAATGCAGCCCGTGTTTTTTGCGCGAATGTCCGATTGACTTCCGTTGCATGAAAGCCGTCAGCGTGCAGGAAGTCGTGGATGCGGTGATGTCCATCCTACAATGAATTCTGAGCAGCCGCGCATCCGCACTGAAGTGCAGGTAATGTTCTTCGATACCGATTGTGGCGGTGTCGTCTCCAATATCGCATACCTCCGTTTCATCGAGATCGCGCGGACGCTGCTGGCAGAAAAGCTTGGGCTTCCGCTCGCCGACATGGCGAAGACCCAAAAATATCCGGTGGTCGTCCGGACCGAAATCGATTACCGCCGCGCCGCAAAGCTGGGTGACAGATTAGTAATCGATGGTTGGCTTGATCAATTACAACGCGCGCGATTCTGGTGCGCCTTCCGAATCACACGACCGGCGGATGACGCGTTGATCGCCGAATGCCGGCAAACGTTGGCCCTAATTGAAATGCCGGCTGCGAAACTTTTACCGTTGCCGGCCGATTGGGAAAAATATCGCTCCCGTGCGAGTTCGGCCTAACGATTAGCGCGATGACTGCCGGCGCCCGCACTTTCAGCATTGAGGACGCGCTGCTTGATCCGCCGGCATTGCCTCCACCTCCGTTGCGCCATGCACTTTTTGTCTCGCTGATCGCGCTCGCGGCACTGCTTCATCTGACCACCCTCGGGTGGGGCGATCTCTATAACCACACCGAGGGCCAATATGCCGGCGCGGCGCGCGAAATGATTCAAACGCATCAGTGGCTATGGCCGACGAACGACGGCTTGCCCCGGCTGCCGAAACCGCCGCTGCTTTACTGGCTCATCATCGGCTCTTTTAAAATTTTCGGGATCAATTCCGCCGCCGCGCGTCTGCCAATCGCGTTGGCGGTGATGGCAGTCGTGGCGTTCACATTTTTGATCGGTGAAAAATTGGGAGATTACTGGCGCGGATTTTTTGCAGGCCTGATTTATCTTTGCAGCTGCGGCACAGCGCTGCTCGGGCGGGTCATCATGCCTGAACCAGTGTTCAGCGCCTTTATCGCCGGCGCGATTTTTTGCGGAGTATCCGGCTATCAACGGCGACGCGGACGGAATCTTTGGTTCCTCGGTTTCTGGATTTGCTGCGTGCTGGCCTGCCTGACGAAGAGTTTGCTTGGCTTAATTTACCCGCTCACAATTTTTATTCTCCTCGGATTGTTTTACCGCGAAGCGCGTTTGCGTTTCCGTCGACTCCTCCATTGGGGGTATATCTCGATCTTCGTGGTGCTATTCGTGCCGTGGTACATCGCGACCGAACTGCGTTTCCCCGGTTTTTTGCAGCAATTGTTGCGGATCGAATGGTTGGGACACCTACGTTCTTTTTCCAACGTTCCGGGGAGCGATAACGGCGTCCCGCCGCTTCAATTTATTTGGATGCATCTGGTCTGGTGGTTCCCGTGGTCGGTTGCCATTGTTCCCGGAGCGATCTTTGCCTTGCGAAAAGTGATCCGTCCGCGGGAATTGGAATTTGCCGAGGCGTTGCCGTTCTGTTGGATGGCGGTCGTTTTCCTGCCGCTTCTGATCATCGGACAACGTCAGGATTATTATTCGATGAACATGTGGAGCGCGTTCGCGATTTTTGCCGCGACCGCGTGGGACAGACTGCCGCGGCAATGGCAACTCACGGGCCCCGGTCTCGTTGGAATAGCCGGGGTCGCTGCCGGATGGTTAGCTCTGTGGCACCCGCATTTCGCATCAGCAAACCGGGCTCGCGGAGAGCGTGAAGATAGCAGTTGGACAACGTGGGACGCGTTACAAACGCTTCCGCCATCGGCTTGGGAAATTTTGCGTCCGATGCTTACGGTGATCGCTATCTCCCTCATCGTCGCGTCGATAATCGCGGTTCATCTCGCAACGAAACGGCGGCCGGGACTTTGTCTGAGCGTTTTAGCCGCGGCGGTGGTGCCGATTGGACTTTCGTTGGCGGACGGCGTCGCGCGCATGGCGCCACAATTTTCACTCGCAGATGCGGCTCGGTTTTTGGAGAGCAGGCTCACCGACAAAGATGCAGTGGTTTACGAAGGAGAACTCGATGATGCCAGCAGTCTTGTTTTTTATTTGCACCGTCACTTTTATTTGGTGAACGAGCCCGACGACGACGAAATGCACATTCCGGGTGG
>QHOI01000102.1 GCA_003218705.1 Verrucomicrobiota bacterium
CGTGCTGTATCGGGCACATTATCACGCACTCGAACTGCAATTAGAGCTCTCGCGGCGCGGAATCCCCTACCAAATCACGAGCGGCATCCGCTTTTTCGAACAAGCACACATTAAGGATGTGATCTCGTTCATTCGGTTCGTCGCCAATCCGCGCGATGAAGTCGCATTCAAACGGATGGTGAAATTGCTTCCCGGCATCGGGAACCGGAGCGCCGAAAATCTTTGGAACGCATGGGACAAATCGTTGAATGAGCGCGGCGAGATCACGTCGTTTAGCGAACGTTTACTGGCGATGAGCGTGAGCGCGAAATCGAAGAAGCATTGGACCCAGCTCGCGCACACCCTCGAAGAAATCGCTCCCGGCGGACAACCGAATCCGCCCTCAGAGATGATTACGTCGGTAGTCGAAGCAATCTACGACGATTACGCGAAAGTGAACTTCACCAATTATGAACTGCGACGTGAAGATTTGAACCAGCTGGCCGCGTTTGCGCGCCAGTTCAAAGATCTGAATGAATTTCTGTCACAGCTCGCGCTGATCAGCAACGTCGACGCGGAAGCGGCCCCGAACCAGACCGGCGACAAGGAAGCGGTCAATCTTTCGACCGTGCATCAGGCGAAAGGGCTCGAGTTTCACACCGTGTTCGTGATCTGGCTGACCGACGGAATGTTTCCGAGCAGTCGCTCAATG
Source organism: Verrucomicrobiota bacterium (assembly GCA_003218705.1). Classification (GTDB taxonomy): domain Bacteria; phylum Verrucomicrobiota; class Verrucomicrobiia; order Chthoniobacterales; family UBA10450; genus AV40. The sequence continues at coordinate 692 of QHOI01000102.1, forward strand.
GATGACCGGAAAGATTTGGAAGAAGAGCGGCGTTTGTTTTACGTCGCGATCACGCGGGCCAAGGATGAGCTTTATCTCACCTATCCGCACATGCGATTGACCGGCGGCTACGGCGACGTTTTCCAGCGGCCCTCGCGATTCTTGAAAGAAATTCCGAACAAACTCGTCGAAGACTGGCAGGTGCAAAGAGGCTAAGTCTTAGCCACAGATCGACACAGATTAAACACAGATAAAGAATGCTTGGAGTTGAGAGCGAGAGATTGTTTCCGCATAAAGAAATCACGGAGGCAATCATTGGGGCAGCGTTTGAGGTTCACGCACAACTCGGTTACGGTTTTCTTGAGCGCGTTTACCATCGAGCGCTTCAAGTCGAACTGCTCCGGCGTGGTTTCAGGGCAGAATTGGAGAAGCGAATCACCGTTCGATACAAAGACGTGGTTGTCGGCGAGTACGATGCCGATTTGTTGGTTGAGGATGTCGTACTTGTCGAAGTCAAAATCGCGCCTCAGTACGACAAGCGAGACGAAGCACAACTATTAAACGAGCTTAAGGCGACAGGGATTAAACTCGGCTTTCTTCTCAACTTTGGACGCTCAAAAGTAGAATTCAAACGCCTTGTGTTCTGAATCTGTGTCCGTCTGTGTTTATCTGTGGCTAAAGGGAATTGATGGAACTCTCACCTGAGAAAAAGATTGCTGGGATTCTTGCGCCGCTGTTCGGGCTGCGGAGCGAGAGCGATCTGGGAATCGGCGACGTCGCGGTCCTGCGCGAGTTCGTCGATTGGGCGGCCGAAATCGGATTCAAGCTCGTGCAGCTTTTGCCGATCAACGAGATGGGCAGTGACAACAGCCCCTACAACGCAATGAGTGCGATCGCGATTGAGCCGACAACACTCCATCTTGCACCGGACTCGCCGGAAGATTTGACCCGCGATGATTACGAAACTGTGCTTGTCGATGTCGATCTTACGAAACTTCGCCACGGAGCGGTCAAATACGGACCGGTCAAAAAACTGAAACGCCGGTTGCTCGAAAAAGCATTCGTGAACTTCTCTGCGCGTGCATCGCAAGATCGACAATCAAAATTTCGAAACTTCTGCGACCGGGAGTCCGCCTGGCTGAATGATTATGCGTTCTTTCGCGCACTGGTGGAAGAAAACGGTGAGAGCGAAGCGTGGGACAAGTGGCCGGCGGAACACGAACACATCGAGACAGCGCGGGCCTGGCTTGAGCGACAGCCTTCGAAAAAGAAAGAACATTTCCGTGAGCGCGAAAACTTCTTCCGTTACGTCCAGTGGATCGCGAGCGAACAGTGGTCGGCGATCAAGGCCTACGCCGAAGGACGCGGCGTCGCATTGATGGGCGATATCCCTTTCGGCGTCAATTATTACAGCGCGGACGTTTTCGCGCGGCCGGATGAATTTGGGCATGACTGGTGCGGTGGCGCGCCGCCGGAATCCCATTTTAAGGACGATCAGTTCACTCAGAAATGGGGACAGAACTGGGGAATCCCAATTTTTCACTGGGACATGATGCGTCGCCGGAATTTCGATTGGTGGCGGCAACGTGTCCGCAGCATCCGGCGCAGCTTCCATCTTTTTCGCATCGATCACGTGCTCGGCTTCTACCGCATCTACGCCTTTCCCTGGCGTCCGCGGCGGAACAAGAAATTTCTTCTGCTGGAATGGGACCAAATGCTCGAGCGGACCGGAGGTCGAGCGCCGCATTTCCATCCGCGAGATGATTCGACCCCGGACAATTGCGAAGCGAATCAAAAGGAAGGCGAAAATTACCTCCGAGCGGTGCTGGAAGAATCGGGCGAGGCGCGCGTCATCGGCGAGGACCTCGGCACTGTGCCTGATTACGTGCGCCCGAGTTTGCGGTCGTTAGGCGTAGCGGGGTTCAAAATTCCGCAATGGGAATTTTATCACGGCCGCGTCACGCCGGGGGCGGAATACGAACGTCTTTCCGTCGCCACTTATGCGACGCACGATCACAAACCGATGCGGGCGTTGTGGGAGGAAGCGTTCGAGCACCCAACGTTGACCTCCGATCAAGCGCGCGGTGAACTCGAAAAGATAGCGACCTTCACCGGATTCACCCGCACGAGCGAGCAGATCGACTTCGAACGCGACTTTTACCCGGCGATGATGGAAGCGCTTCTCCAAAGTGAATCGTGGATCGCAATTGTGATGATTACCGATCTACTCGCGCGCAAATATCGCTTTAATATTCCGGGAACCGCGGCGAGCTCGAACTGGGTGCGCCGAATGCAACGCAGCGTGTCGCAGCTGCGCTCGAGTCCAAAAGAGCGAAAGCGAATGCAAGTAATTCGTACGCTTCTGGAGAAAAGCGGAAGGATATAGCCACAGATGAACACAGAATTCACAGATAACATTGCCTGCTGTCTCGAACGTCATCGACCCTCACCTGACGCTTCGCGTCTTCCTCTCCCTCCCAGGGAGAGGATTGAGGTGAGGGTCATCAAAATCTGTGTTTCATCTGCTTGCCAGGCCGTAGTTTCAGACGAAGGCTGGTGTAAATCTGTGGCAAGGAAATCTGTATGAAGTCTCCGATTAAAGTCGCCGTCACTGGGGCTGCCGGACAGATCGGCTACTCGCTCCTCTTCCGCATCGCTGCCGGCGAAATGTTTGGCGCTGATCAACCGATCACGTTGCATCTTATCGAGATCCCCGCCGCGCTCGGTGCGCTTGAAGGCGTGGTCATGGAATTGCACGATTGCGCGTTTCCGCTTCTGCAATCAATCGTGCCGACGGCCGATCTCGACGAAGGTTTTCGCGATATCAACTGGGCGCTGCTTGTCGGCAGCGTTCCGCGCAAGGCTGGAAT
>QHOI01000103.1 GCA_003218705.1 Verrucomicrobiota bacterium
TTCCTTGTCCCGCACGGAACCGCCCGGTTGAATCGCGCAAGTCGCGCCTGCATCCGCCGCGGCGATTAAACCGTCCGGAAAAGGAAAAAACGCATCGCTCGCGACCGCGCTGCCTTTCAACGAAAGCCCCGCTTCCTCCGCTTTCCAAATCGCGATCCGCGAGGAATCGACCCGCGACATCTGCCCGGCGCCGATGCCGAGGGTGCGATCAGCCGCGGCATAAACGATTGCGTTCGACTTCACGTGTTTGACCACGCGCCAGCCAAAGAGCATGGCGGCGATTTCGTTTTTCGTCGGCCGGCGTTGAGTCACGACTTGCTCAGGAGTTTCGCTCACGTTGTCGGAATCCTGGACGAGAAGCCCGCCGTAAACCGAGCGAAGGTCGATGGCCGGTCTCGCATCGACCGCGGAGCTCACGAGCCTGATCAAGCGCAGATTCTTTTTCTTTTGTAAGAGCCCGCGCGCCTCCGTCTCAAAATCAGGCGCGATGATCACTTCCGAAAAGATCTCGCTGATAGCTTTCGCAAACGGCTCGTCGATCGAGCGATTGCAAACAATGATTCCTCCGAAAGGCGCCTGCTTGTCGGTCGCGAATGCTTTCTCCCAGGCCTTACGAAGATCGACATCGGAACCGACACCGCATGGATTGGTGTGTTTTAGGATTGCGACCGTGGGCTGCGAAAATTCCGCGATCAAGGTCGTAGCTGCGCTGACGTCGAGAATGTTGTTAAAGGAAAGCTCCTTGCCATGGAGCTTTTCGAAATGGCGATCAAAATCGCCGTAAAGAGCGGCGTTCTGATGCGGATTTTCGCCGTAACGCAATTTCGTCACCAGCGGCAGTGAAAGAGAGAACGACGCGTCCGTGATTTGCTCGCGATTCAGATAATTTGCGATCGTGCGATCGTAATCTGAAGTTTTGATGAAAGCTTTGATCGCGAGACGCTCGCGCAGTTTCAGGGTGGTTTCGCCATCGTTCTCGCGCATGTTTTCCAAGACGGTGTCGTAATCGGCCGGATCGATCACGACTGTGACCGATTCGTAATTTTTGGCCGCGCTCCGAATCATCGACGGCCCACCGATGTCGATGTTCTCGATCGCTTCAGCGAGGGTCACATCAGGTTTTTGGATCGTCTTCTCGAACGGATAAAGATTCACCACCACCAGGTCGATCGGCTCGAAGCCGCATTCCCGCGCTTCGGCTTCGTGTTTGGCGTTGCCGCGTTTGTAAAGCAGGCCGCCGTGGACGCGCGGATGCAAAGTTTTGACCCGGCCTTCCAAGACCTCGGGAAAAGCGGTGAAACTGGAGATGTCGCGGCCCGGAATTTTCTCCTTTCGCAACAGATCCGCCGTTCCGCCGGTGGAAATGATGTCGACCCCCTGCCGCTCGAGCGCGCGCGCGAATTTGGCGATCCCGCTCTTGTCGGAGACGGAAATGAGCGCGCGGGTGATTTTCATTAAAAAACAGAATTAACCGCGGATTACACGGATAACACTGATAAGATTTTGAATGGCTGCCTCAGCCTGGTCCGGAAAGCCATCCGTTAAATCCGTGTCATCCGTGGTTTAAATCCTTAACGGTCGAGAATCACGTTCTTGGCCGCCGGATACAACACCGGACAGCAGCCGATCGTTTCGCAAAATGCTTTGCTGAAATGACTCAGACTAGAATAACCGACTTCGGTTGCGGCTTCGGTCACGTTGTAGCGACCCGTGCGCAACAACTCGGCCGCGCGTTCCATCCGTAGCTTGCGCAAATATTGCGGAATGGTCAGGCCCATTTCGCGCGAAAAAATCCGGCTGAGATAAAACGGACTGCAACCAACCTCCTGACCGAGCGCTTCGAGCGTAAGTGGATTTGCCAAACTGCGCGACAGCAGTTCTTTCGCGCGCTCGACCCGCTCACGCGCCACCCGTTTTTGTCGCATGCAGAAAAATTCGGGATCCTTCGGTTCGAAAAGAAAGTGCGCCATCAATTCGAACGCTTTGCTCTGATACCAAAGAATTTGCGCCGCTTTGGAAACCGGTGGCTCGCCCAGGCTACTCACGACCGCGCGCTGTTGAATCGACATCGGCTGGGTCGGCGCGACGACCGCCTCGTCTTTGTCGCCAAAAATCACACGCCGGATCTGCGGCACGAGATCGGCTTCGTTTTGGACGAACTGCTTTTGCAAATGTTTTCGCGAAAATTCGAGCGTCACGAATTGGTGATGATCGTGCGCGCGGCGGGAGGCTGGAAGCGGTTCGTCCCCAATCGCGTAATAGCCTGAGTTTCCCGGCGCATAATCGGTTTTCCGCGGGCCGCCCACTTCCCCGTGACCTTGAAGATTTAAACAAAATTCGAGGCTGCGCGGATGAAAGGTGCGGCCCCAGTTGAAATTGCGCGCCGTCCGAAAATCGTGCCATTCGACGGCCACGCCCATCGAATCGACATCGCCGTAAAGCGGACGCCAACCGTCTTTCACTTCGCGCCAGGCGTCCTGTTCGGCAGCGCATTGAGAACTCATCGTGTCCAAATTACGAATGTTGCCGCGCGGAATGCAAGGAAGGTTTCTTTTCCTCCAAGGTCGCCCGGTCCCAGTTACCCAGCTGCGAGGCCGCATCATACGTGCTTTGAGCAAAATCGAGAATCGCATCGTCGGGAGATTTTGCAGTGCGCACTGCGTCGTAGGGCAAAACGAACTCGCGGAACTGCGCATTATAGGAGGCCGCGTCCGGTTTCACCTTCGCTTCCGAAAATCCCGTCGGCTCCGGATAAGCGTAGGAATAAAAGATCGCCATCGGCATTGCATCGGCGCCGGGCCAAAAGCCGAGGCTGCTCACTTCCTGCGAATACGCTTCCCGCGTGATCGCATCCGGCAAATGCGGAATGCCCCCGGGATGCTTCGGCGCGCTCCGGCCGGAAAAACGCGTGACGGCGAGATCCGGCGCGCCCCAGAAAAAATGGACCGGACTGCATTTCCCGCAGAAGCGCGATCGAAATTCTTTGAAGACGCGGTCGTTCTGGACCAGAACGCGCCAGAATCGATTGGCATATTTCGGGTCGTAAGAGCGATGCTGCTCGTCGCGATCGAACGGAATCGGATTCGGAATCTCGTTCGGCAGTATGTCGATCTTGACGGCGAGATCGAGTTCGTTCAGCGCGCCCATGACCGCCTTGTAGAAATCCGCCACGCTGCGCGGTTTCAGTTCAACCGATCGCTGCCCGCCGTCGCTTTTCAGAATCCGAAGCTGGTGATCGATGAAATCGAAACGGATCTCGAAAGTGTCAGTTCCGTGCGGAATCGGCGAAGTGGTCAAACCGCGGGAAGTGACGTAAAGCGTGACGTGCCAGGAATGGTTGGTCCACGGCGTGAGAGTCAGTCGAATCTTGCCGGCAATTTGCGTCCACAGGTGGAGCGTGGCGCAGGTTTCTTTCCAATCCGCATAATTCATCTCCGGCCAAACGTCAGCGGATGTGTCCGATTTCATTGCTCAAATATGCCCATCTTGCCATTGCTTGTCACGCCGCAGCTAGCGTAGGCGGTCGATCTTTGTTGGACTAACGGCTGATGTAATCAGAAAATGAACGCCGCACGCGGTCGAACATTCCGCTCGCCTCATCCTGCGCGCGCCGAAAATAGCCCCGCATCCGGTGTCGCACTCCGTACAACGGTCCGTGTTCGCCGTCGCCTTCGTCGCTGACTTCTTCCTCGCCTTCGTCGTGGCGACGCTCGCGCGATACTTCGGGCTCTGTTTGCACGTCTGCCATCGTCGCGCCGGCAAACATTCCTTCGGTCCGAGTCACGTTTCCGCGATTCGCGC
>QHOI01000104.1 GCA_003218705.1 Verrucomicrobiota bacterium
CCCCTGCCTGTCCGATTGTGGGAATTGGCGGTTCGGCCGGCGGATTTGAGGCAGCAATGGAATTCTTGCGCCACTTGCCGCAGAAAACGGGAATGGCTTATGTGATCGTGCAGCATCTCGACCCGCATCACGCCAGCCGGCTTTCCAATTTGCTCGGCAAAGTTACGGCGATGCCAGTGAGCGAGGTTACGCGAACGACGACGCCAAAACCGAACACGGTCTACGTCCAGCCGCCGAACAAATGCGTCATCGCCAAGAATGGCGCGCTGACATTGGTTCGACGCGAGGAACGGTTGAACGTTGCGATCGATCATTTTTTTGAATCGCTCGCCGAAGAATGTGGATCGCGTGCGATTGGCGTCGTTCTCTCCGGGACCGGCAGCGATGGCACCGCCGGGTTGCGCGCAATCAAAGCGGCCGGCGGATTGACCTTCGCCCAAAGTGAAGAGAGCGCGAAGTTCGATGCGATGCCGCGGAGCGCGATTCGCGCGGGGTTTGTCGATCTTGTCCTCCCGCCAGGGGAAATTGCGCGCGAGATCGAGCGCATCGCCAATCATCCTTATATCCGGCGGCCGCTGAGCGATCCGGACGAAATCGAAAAAGCAGCCTATCGCCAGGCGGACGATCTGGGCCGCATTTTTCTATCTTTGAAGAAGCAAATGGGTGTCGATTTCAGCGCCTATAAAGAGAGCACGCTGATCCGTCGAATCCAGCGACGCATGGCGCTGCACCGGATCGAAAAGATGAGTCAATACGCGCGGTTCCTGCGCGATAACAAAAAAGAGATCGAAGCGCTTTTTGACGATCTGCTCATCAATGTGACCCGGTTTTTCCGGGACGACGCCCTCTTCCGCGCATTGAAGAAACGTTTCTTGCCGGCGCTGCTCAAAAATAAAAGCAAAGATCGACAACCAGAGCTGCGCGCGTGGGTGCCGGGTTGCGCCACCGGCGAAGAAGTTTATTCGCTCGCGATATGCATTTTGGAGACGCTCGGCCGCGGGCCTTCCAAAATACGCATCCAGATTTTCGGCACCGATCTGAGCGAATCGGTAATCGAACATGCGCGGCTGGGAATTTTTTCCAGCGCTATCGAAAAAGATGTTTCGCCTGCGCGATTGAAGCGTTTTTTCATCAAGCGCGATGGCACTTACCAGATCAATCGCAACGTGCGCGACATCTGCACGTTCGCGCGCCAAAATATTTGTGTCGATCCGCCATTTTCACGGCTCGACCTGATCAGTTGCCGCAATGTGCTCATTTACCTGAGTCCGGAACTGCACAAACGCTGCATCCCGCAGTTTCATTATGCGCTCAATCCCGGCGGCTACTTGATTCTCGGGCCCGCCGAATCGGTGGGCATGTACGACGAGCTTTTCAAATTAGCGGACAAAAAAAACAAAATTTACGCGAAGGGAGCGAGGACTTCACCGCGCACAGCCGACATCATTCCGCAGCGTGGCCCTGAACTCACGCACTTCGGGGGAAGATCGACGGCCGGCGCCGGCACAAATTTCGGTGGCGATCTTTTGAAAGTGGCTGACCGCATCATGCTCAGTGCCTACGCGCCGGCGGCGGTCGTGATCGATCAAGACATGCGGGTGCAACAATTCCGCGGCCGCACTGAGTTGTTTCTCGAACACACGCCCGGTCCGGCGACGTTCAATCTTCTGCAACTGGCGCGGCCGACCCTGGTGCCAGACCTGCGCGCCACGATTCATCGCGCGATCAAAACAGACAAGGCCGCTCGGAAAGAGCGGGCGAAGGTGAAGCTCGGCGGCAGAAACTACGAAATCAATATTCAGGCTGTGCCATTTAAAATCCCCGGCTCCGACAAATCATGGCTGCTGGTTATTTTCGACGAAACTACCAAAGCGACCAAGCTGGAGAAATTGCCGCGGGTGTTGGGAAAAACGGCGACCGAGCGTGAAGTAGGCGAATTGCGGCGGGAATTGGCCGCTTCCAAGGAATCGTTGCAGGCTATCATTGAAGAGCAGGAAGCGACGAATGAAGAGTTGAAGTCGGCCAACGAAGAAATCGAATCGAGCAACGAAGAGCTTCAGTCCACCAACGAAGAACTGGAAACGGCGAAGGAAGAATTGCAATCGACCAATGAAGAGCTGACCACGTTGAACGAAGAGCTGAGCAACCGAAACCTCGAGATGATGGAAGTGACGGGCGAGCTCAACAATCTGCTGGCCAGCATTCAAATGCCAATCGTGATGGTGGACAATGCGCTGACGGTGCGACGGGCAACGCCAGCGGCGCGCGACGCTTTTAATATTTTGCCGACCGATATCGGCCGTCCATTAAGCGAACTGCGGCCGAATATTGACGTGCCCGACCTGGAAAATATCTTGCGGGAAGTGATCGAAACGCTGGGCACGCGCGAGCGCAAAGTGACCGACAAGGACGGCCGCCAGTATTCCCTGCGAATCCGGCCTTACCGGAGCACGGACAATAAAATTGACGGCGCCGTTCTCACCCTGATCGACATCGATGGAGCGGCAAACGGGCGGCGGAAGAAATCCGGAAGTGGGTTACCGAACGAAAACAAAAAGTAGCTGAGAGCTCATGAAAAGGCGACCACAAACCGCCCGAAAGGAAAAACGATCGACGCGTAAGGGTACCGAACTCGATTCAAACAGTGGGCGCGACCGAGGATCGTCCATTCGTGGTCTGCGCCATCCTAAGACCGAACTGGAATCAGCGATCCAGCGATATGTCGATCTCTATGATTTTGCGCCGATCGCTTACGTCAGCTTCGACCGCGCCGGGCGGGTCGAGGAAGCGAATCTCGCTGCAACCGAATTGCTGAGCGAGCCGCGGGATCTGTTGATTGGTCGGCCGTTTGCGTTTTATGTCGCGAATCTAGATTCGCTCCTCCAGCACCTGCTTTATTGCCGCACTTCGCAACAGCAGGTGCAGACGGAACTGCTATTGAGGAGCAGAAAAGGCGAACAAATTCCTGCGCTGCTTTTGAGCACTCCGATCACTTCGACGGCGAGAAATGGAGCATTGCTCTACCAAACCGCCATCATCGATTTGCGCGAACGCAAGACCCACGAACGGGTGCTAACCGAGCAGGCGCGACTGCTGGACTTGAGCAACGACGCCATCATCGTTCGTGATGCGGAAGACAGGGTCACTTACTGGAACCAGGGCGCCGAAAAAATTTACGGCTACACGCGAGAAGAAGCCTTGGGCAAAGTGATATACGATCTATTGAAAACGGAACACCCGGAGGCGCGGTCGAAAATCTACCAAAAGCTTCTTCGCGACAACCGGTGGGAAGGCGAACTCGTTCACAGCCGCCGCGACGGTAAGCGCCTGACCATGTTTTCGCGATGGTCGGTGGACCGAGACGCGCAGGGAAATCGCGCGTTTGTTTTGGAAACAAACAATGATATCACCCAGCGCAAAGAAGCGGAAGCCGCCCTCAAAAAATCGAAAGATCTCTTGGAGAAGCGAGTGCAGGCGCGAACAGCGGATTTACGTGCAGCCAATCAGGAACTGAAGAACGAGATCACTCGACGGAAAGGGCTGGAGGGCCAGATTCTCGAAATTAGCGACCGGGAGCAGGAACGACTCGGTCAGGAATTGCACGATGGCCTCTGCCAACAGTTAACTGCGATCGGCTTTCTTGCCCGCGCCACCGCGCTGCGACTGAAAGACCATCGCGTCGTCCAAACGAACGACCTGGAGAAAATCGCGCAGTTGATCAATGGCTCGGTCATGGATGCGCGCAATATCGCGCATGATCTACACAAGGAAGAAATCGATGCCGCCGGGCTGGTGCAGGCGTTGCAAGATCTCGTGCAGCGAAAAATTTGGAATACGCCATGTCGCCTGGAACGAAACTGCC
>QHOI01000105.1 GCA_003218705.1 Verrucomicrobiota bacterium
AAGAAAAATATAATTTCGAGCCGAGCAAGCAGTGGCTCGACCATCTGCAAAAATCGAGCGTTCGGTTCAGTTCCGGCGGGAGCGGTTCGTTTGTTTCCGCCGACGGTTTGGTCATCACCAATCATCACGTTGGAGCTGACGCCCTCCAAAAATTCTCGGACGAACAGCATAATTATCTGCGCGACGGTTTTTACGCGCGGACGCGGGTCGAGGAAAAGAAATGTGTCGATCTCGAGCTCAACATCCTGATGTCGATCGAAGACGTGACTGCGCACGTGAATTCCGCAGTGAACTCAGACATGACGAGCGAGCAAGCTTCCGATGCCCGTCGCGGTGCGATTGCGACGATCGAGAAAGAAGGCAAAGACAAGACCGGACTGCGTTCGAACGTCATCACGCTTTATCAAGGTGGCGCTTACCATCTTTACCGCTACAAGCGTTACGATGACGTGCGCCTCGTCTTTGCGCCCGAACAACAGATCGCGTTTTATGGCGGGGATCCGGACAACTTCGAATATCCGCGATTCGATCTCGATATCTGCATCTTTCGCGCCTACGAAAACGGCCAGCCGGCAAAGATCGACAATTATCTGAAATTCAGTGCGCACGGGCCCGCCGACGGCGAACTCACTTTCGTCAGCGGTCATCCGGCCAAGACCGACCGGCAACTCACTCTCGATGAACTGGCCGACATGCGCGACCGCGAACTGCCGCGGTTTCTGTCGTTCTTCAAGCGCCGCGAAATTTTGTTACACAGTTTCGGCGAACGCTCTTTCGAAAATTCCCGCCGCGTGCGTGAAGATTATTACGGGGTCACGAACAACCGGAAGCGTTACGACGGTTATCTCGCCGGATTGCTCGATCCCGACGTTTGGAAGGCGCTCCAAGCGCGCGAGCAAAAACTCCGCGACGCCATTTCCGCCGACCCGAAACTGAGATCAACAATTACTGCTTACGACCGAATCCGAAAAGCCCAGGAACAAATCGCGAAGAACACGCTGATCTACAGTTACTTCGAACAAGAGCGTCCAAAGTTTGGGATTTATCGTCAGCCGCGCGCAGTTTACAGCACCCTTTTCAAGTACGCGCGATTACTCGTTCGCGCCGCGGACGAGCGCGCCAAGCCCAACAACGAGCGGTTCCAAGAATTTCGTGACAGCAATCGCGAATCGCTCGAGCTCGAACTTTTTTCCACCGAACCGATTTACGACGATGTCGAATTGCTGACGCTCACCGATTCGTTGACCGATCTTTGCAACGCGTTTGGCGCGCAGCAACCGCTCGTCCAAAAAACCGTGCTTGGCGATAAATCGCCGCACGATCGCGCGTTTGAACTGATCAAAGCGACGCAACTCCGGGATGTCGCGATTCGGAAAAAGCTTTATGCCGGAGGCAAAGCGGCGGTGGATGCCGCGCACGATCCGATGATTGATCTCGCGCGGGCGATTGATTCGACTGCACGCGCGGCGAAGAAAACCTTTGAGACGCAGGAAGAAATCAAACATCAAGCTTATGCCGAGATCGCGAAGGCGCGGTTTGCGATTGAGGGAACGAGCAATTATCCGGACGCGACGTTCACGCTGCGTCTTTCTTACGGGACGGTCCGCGGTTACCAAGAAAACGGAAAACAGGTTCCGGCGTTTACGAATTTTCAAGGCATGTTCGAGCGCGCGGCCGAGCACGAAAACAAAGCGCCGTTCGATTTGCCGCAGCGTTGGATCGACAAGAAAGAGAAGCTGGGGCTGACCACGCCATACAATTTCGTTTCCGACGCCGACATCATCGGCGGGAGCAGCGGCAGCCCGGTTGTGAACAAAGCCGGCGAATTCGTCGGGATCATTTTCGACGGCAACATTCAATCGCTCGTGCTCGATTGTATTTTCACGGACAATCAGGCGCGCGCGGTCTCGGTCGATTCCGCCGCGATCATTGAAGCGTTGCGAAACGTTTACAATGCGGGCGACCTCGTGGATGAACTCGAAGGCGTGAAAAAATAGTTCCGGATCCTAGTGCGGCAGGTAATTGAGCAACTTGAGGATATCGGAGAAAACGCCCATCGCCGTAACATCCGCGCCCGCCCCCGGGCCCTGAACTACGAGGGGGCTATGCGAATAACGCTTCGTCGTAAATGCGATGATGTTGTCGCTGCCCTTGGTAGCGGCGATTGGATGATCGTGCGGGAACTCTCTGATTCCGGAGCGCGCGCGACCGCGTTCGAGCGTGCCGACGTATCGCAGCACTGCGCCGCGCGATTGCGCGCGTTTCAATCGTTCTGCCATTTCGCAATCGTGCTTAGCCAATGAGCTGAAAAATCGGTGCGAGAATGGCCTCAGTGCCAAACTTCGAGGAACCAGACTCTCAACACGGACGTCCGCGATTTCCAATTTCGATCCACTTTGACGCGCGAGAATAAGCAACTTTCTGGCGACATCCTGACCGGAGAGATCATCGCGTGGATCCGGCTCGGTCAGCCCGGTCTGGTAAGCTGTTCGCACGAGAGCGCTAAATGGGATGCTCCCATCAAAACTATTGAACAGATAGCTCAACGTGCCCGAGAAAATGCCTTCCACCTTCCTGATCACGTCTCCGCTGGCGATCAGGTCGCGCAGCGTCGACATGATAGGCAGTCCCGCGCCAACGTTGGCTTCATCTAGAAAGTACTTCTGCCGCTTCCGCAAAAGCTCCATCAGGGCCGCGTATTGTCGCCACGGCAACACGTTCGCGCGCTTGTTCGGCGTGATGATGTGCAGATTCGCTCTGACAAAATCGGGATACGCCTTCACGATTGAATCGGCGGCCGTGCAATCGACTACCGCTGCGTCGGTCAACTCGAGTTTCGCGATTTCCTTTGACAGGACCTGCGGATCCATCCGTCTTCGCGAAGCGGATAATCTCTCGCGCCAGCGTGCGAGATTGATGCCGTTACCCTCGAGCGCAAACCACTTGCTATTGGCCACGCCAATCACCGTGACATCGAATCCACGGGCAAGCAGATAGGCGCGCTGCTCGCGCAGTTGTCGCAGTAGCGTTCCACCGATATTTCCGACGCCGATCACGACAAGCGCGAGGCGTTTGCGGACTTCGAAGAACGCCTGATGGATGATATTCAGCGCACGCGCTTGCTGCGCCACGTCGATTACGCAAGAGATGTTGCGCTCTGACGCGCCCTGGGCAATTGCGCTGATATTAATGTTATGCCGGCCAAGCGCTCCGAACACTTTGCCAGAGACACCGGGGTGCCCTTTCATCTCATCGCCGACGACCGCGACGATCGCTTGATTTGGTTTTTCATCGAGCGATGTCAAATGGTTCTGGAATTCGAAGCGAAATTCGTGACGCACGGCCGCAATCGCCAAAGCGGTGTCGGCCTCGCGGACGGCGAAACAAATCGTGTGCTCGGATGAGGCTTGGGAGATGAGGATGACGTTGACGCCGCGAGATGCCAGCGCACGAAATAATCGCTCCGCGATTCCGGGAACTCCAACCATGCTCAGGCCCCGAATGGTGAGGAGCGTCAGTCCCGCGATTGAGCTGATCCCCTTCGCGAGTTGATCGCCCTCGCTGCGATCACCCGAAATGAGCGTACCCGGCGCCTCTGGATGGAACGTATTCTTGATCAGAAGCGGAATCCGTCTGGCGACGGCGGGAGCAATCGCGGCGGGGTGAAGCACCTTCGCGCCGAAATACGACAATTCCATCGCTTCTTCGTATGTGATCTGCGGCAAAACAAACGCAGGTGCGACCGCCTTCGGATCGGCGCTCAAGACGCCGTCGACATCCGTCCAGATCTCAATCACGGAGGCGCCAAGAGCGGCGCCTAGAATCGCAGCCGTGTAATCGGATCCATTGCGGCCGATTGTTGTAGTTTGGCCGTCGCTGGTCGATCCAATAAATCCGGTCACGACAGGTATCGGCCGGCGGCAGCGAAGTTGGAACATCTCTGTAAAATATCGCCGCGCTGCGCGATTCGTTTTGCTAAAGATCACGTTCGCGTTCGTGAACTGGTTGTCCGTGATCACGAGTTGTCGCGCGTCAACAAACCGGGCGGGGTGAACCCGCGCAAGATGTGCCGCCACGATTAGCGCGCACAGCCGTTCGCCGAAACTCACGATTAGATCGAGCGCACGTGGTGGACTGTGACCCAAGAGCTGGACGCCGTGAAGCGCGTCATGCAAATCGCCGAGAAGTGTATCGACTTGCGATCGGATTCGGATACCTCGACGTCGACCGACCAGACTGCTGACCACCGATCGGTGGCGACCGGCGATTTTTTTCCACGCCGCGTCGTAGCGCCGATCATTCTTTTCCGCCAGCCGCGCACAATCGAGAAGCTGGTTGGTCACGCCTTGGAAAGCGGAAAGCACTACGATGACCG
>QHOI01000157.1 GCA_003218705.1 Verrucomicrobiota bacterium
GCGATATCAGCTTTCCGCTTCCGCTGCCCGATGATCCGCGAAAGTGGCAGGGATGGAATAATTATCGGTCGCCGAACTACTACGAGCGGCTCTGTCTCGATCGGCACGCCAATCCAAGCAACGAGCTGATCGAAGAACACTGCCGCGAGCTCATGCGGTGGTGGCAAAAAAAACTGCCGCTTAAGAATCAGCCGAGTAATCCACTTGCCCAACTGCTTCGCTCGGGACTGGAGGAATCATCCCGATTTCTGACCGAGGCGCGGGTGGAACTTGTCGATCCTGAACACCGCCGGGTTCTCGATGAACAACTGGAGGCGCTGCAACACGAAGCGGCCATATTTGAATTTCTTAAATACCTCGAGTTCGTCCTTTCCAACGGCCTCCTCACCGTCGAGGAAGAAAAAAATCTCCTACGCTTCGGGGCCGAGCGGGCCCTGACCGAAGCCGAAATGAATTCGATGATCGAAGAGGCGCTGCACAAAAGTGGCGCGCAACGTCAGGCAGTTGCGCCTCCGCCAGTCGCGAACGGCACGGGAGCGCCCGTGAAATCTTCGTCCGCTAATCCTCAGGAGGAATTCTTGCGCCTGATGCGCCTGAGCAACCTCGACAGTTTCAGCCTGAGTGACGATCAACGCGACACCTTTATCGACATGGCGGAAAACCTCGGGCTCGACCCGGCCGAAGCCGAGGATCTGGTGGATCTTTACCTGGAAGAAGCGGACGAGAAATCACTCGCAGCTCCGCCAAGCGCAACGTCGACTGCACCCACGCCGCGCGCTGAAGGAAAGCCTGTTTCGACGCCCTCTCCGGTTGAGGAAAAACCGTCGCCCGCAAAGATCGAGCACAATCCAGAGCTGGAACGCTCGCGTTACAGCAATTTCACAAACACGGTCGGTGAAATGATGATTTTTATTCCATCGGCCGACTTCACGATGGGAAGTGACGCCGAGGACGCCGCGCCAAATGAGCGTCCGCTTACGCATGTTACCTTGAGCCGCTTTTATATCTCGCGATGCCTGATCACCAACGCCGAGTACGAGCAATTCGATCGTGCTCACCAGGCCAAGCGGGCTCCCGGCGCGGGGGATCGCCATCCCGTCGTTTACCTGAGTTATCTCGATGCCGTGAAATTTTGCCAGTGGTTGAGCACGCGCGAACGCCGAAAATATCGTCTGCCCACCGAAGCGGAATGGGAGTACGCGGCCAAAGGAAATGACCAGCGCAAATTCCCGTGGGGAAATTATGACGGCCGCGGCGATCTCGCGAATTTTGCCGACCGCAACACCGTTTTTGCCTGGAGCGATCGCGAAATCGATGACGGTTATCCGGAAAGTTCGCCGGTCGGCGCGTTCCCGCTTGGCGCCAGTCCATTTGGAATCGAAGACATGGCCGGAAATGTCTGGGAATGGTGTCTCGATTATTACGAGCTTTATCGCCCGGGACCGAAAACGAACCCGCGCGGATCGACCGCCGGCAGCAAGCGCGTGCATCGTGGCGGCAGTTGGAAATCGCGCTTCAGCAGTTTACGGACAACGGCGCGCAGTTCGAACGTGCCCGGTTTTGGGTGTAACGATCTCGGCTTCCGGATCGTTTGTGAGTGCGACTAAGTTGTAGGGACTGGTGTCCTTACTGGCAAAAAGAAAGCCGCCGTCAGCGGCGGCTTTCAAAAGACGTCAACGTTGTCGATGTTATGCGGTAAAGCGGAACTTTGTCCGGCCGCGCTTGGCGTTGTTCTTCGCTTTGCGGCGGTGCTTTTGATTCGGCGTCTCGAAAGCGCGCAGACGGCGCACTTCCTCGAGAATGCCCTCGGAATCAAGCTTGTTCTTCAACCGCTTGAGTGCGCGATCTACCGGCTCACCTTTGCGAACGAGTACTTCTGGCATCGATAATCAACTCCAATTCCTTGCAAATTTTGTGCCCAAATGGCGAGGCCGAGCTTAATCGGGCTAGGCGACTCCGTCAAATCGGCCACGCGGACAGGCTGATTCGCACGATTTTCATATAGACTTATGCGCCATTTTCTCGTCATCGTCTTAATCGGGCTGGCGTCGTCTGCGTTCGGAGCAACGCTCCAAATGCCAACCGAGAACCGCGTCATAATACCCGGACACTGGAGACCGTCAGGCGGCTACATGGACGTTGCATTAAGGTGCGCTGCCTGGTTTCTTGAACACCCCGATGTGTCAGATGCGAATTCTCTGCGCGAGATAGCGCTCATTCGCCAGCACGCACGCGAATATCGCGTTCAGTTCATAGGCACGTTTCGGAACGGTCAGACCGTGCTTCTCTGCAACTTTTTTCCAGCTCCCAAACCCGGAGAGAAACAGGATCCTTACTCTTATTGGCGGAGCAGACGAGTCGAAGCAAAAGGCGGCGGGTTTTGGTTTTGGAGACTCGAGTTCGATAACGCGGTCGGCCGCTGCACGAATTTCGCTGTGAACAGCAACAGCTGATAGCTGGGAGGCAATTCTAGCTTAAAAGACGCGCTAACGGGCGAGCGGATTCGCGGCCGTCGGCTTTTGCGTGACTTCCCGACGCAAAGTGCTGGTGCTTTGGCCCCGAGCGCGGCTCCACCAGAGGACGATTGGCGACGCGATGAAGATGGATGAATACGTTCCGACTACGACTCCGACGATGATTGCGAGTGAGAAATCGCGCAGGACCGCGCCGCCAAGCAGGAACAGACACAGAATCGGGATGAGCGTGACCGTGCTGGTCAATATGGTGCGGCTCAACGTCTGATTGATGCTCGAGTTCATGATTTCTTCGATCGACCCGCGCCGTCCGCTGGCCAGACCTTCACGAATACGGTCGTAAACGACGATCGTGTCGTTGATCGAATAACCGGCGATGGTCAGGACGGCGCCGACCATGGTCAGAGTTAGCTCCCGTCCGAGAAGCGAAAAGACGCCGACCGTGATGATGACGTCGTGCAGCAACGCGACGATCGCGCCGACCGCGAATGAAAGTTCAAACCGAAAGGTGACGAAAATTAAGATGCCAAGAATTCCGAGTCCAAGGGCCACGAGGGAGCTTTTGGCCAGTTCGCCGCCAACTAAAGCACCGACTCGCTCCGACCGTTCCACTTTGAAATTCGCGCTCGGCATGGTCTGGATGATTTGCTTCTCCACTTTGTCACTCGTGTTCAGCGGGCTGCGAACAGTGATGTAGTATTTGCCGCTTTGGGCCGATTCCTGAATCGATGCGTCCGCCAAACCGATCGGTTTCAACCCGTCGCGCACTTGCCCGACGTCGATCTTGGCCGGCGAGCTTAGCGTCACCAAATCGCCGCCTCGGAAATCGACGCCGAAGTTTTTCTCGCCACGAATATAAAACGATGTCGCGCCGGCCAGGATGAGCGCGAGCGAGCACATGCAGGCGAGAAATCCTTTGCCGAGGAAGTTGATGTTTTGCGACGAAATCAGATGCAGCATCGAGATCTTCTTCACCCGGCCCGTGTCTACCAGCCAGCCGAGTGCGTTCCGGCCGACGATGAGCGCGGTAAAGAGCGACGCGAGGATGCCGAAGGTCAACGAAATCGCGAACCCCCTGACCGGACCAGCGGCCTGCCAGAATAAAATGAGTGCGGTGATCAGCGTGGTCACGTTCGCGTCGAAAATGGAGCTGAATGCTTTTTGATAAGCCGTTTCCATCGCCACCCTGAGCGATTTCCCAAGGGCCATTTCTTCGCGCAGGCGCTCGTAAATCAGTACATTGGCATCAACCGACAAGCCAATCGTCAAAATGATGCCGGCAATTCCAGGAAGAGTCAGAACGAATCGAAACATTGTGAGCGCGCCGATCAGGAGAACGAGGTTTACTAGGAGCGCGAGGTTCGCGACCAATCCCGGCAGTCGATAATAGATAAGCACGCACACCAACGTGATTGCCAGTCCTAGCAAGCCGGCCATGATGCTGGCGCGGATCGAATCCAGGCCCAGTGTTGGCGAAACGCTGCGCTCTTCTTCGATGCTGACCGGTGTTTGGAGCGGGTTTTCCAAAACGCTGGCCAAGCCGCGCGCTTCTTTTTCCTCGAACTTCCCCGTGATAATGGCGTCGCCGCCATAAATCGCATCGCGAATCACCGGTGCGGATTGAATCACGCCGTCGAGCACGATCGCAAAGCGGTGCCCTTTGTATTGTTCTGTGATTTTGCCGAATTGTTTCGCGCCTTCGCCATCGAACTTGAGCTGCACGGTCCAGCCTTCGTTGCCGTAGTAAGCATGCGATTCTTTGACGCGATCACCGCCGAGATCGGCTTTCTTTTTGACGAGTAAACGTTCCTCGCGCGGCTTTTCATTTCCTTCCGCCGTCATTTTGTAAACTTCGATCCGATACTCGGGTGGAATGACTTCCTTGCCCTCATCGATCAATCTCAAGCGCTCGCCGTTGTCGGGATAAACAAGGCGAAACTCGAGTTTTGCCACCCGGGAGAGTTGCTCGCGCGCCTCCTGAATTTTCGCCGTATCGAGACCAGGAATCTGGACCAGAATGCGATCATTCCCCACTGGACTGATGACTGGCTCGCTCACGCCAAAATAATCGATGCGCTTACGAATCACTTCGACCGCCTGGTCGAGCATTCCCTTGTTCACATCTTTGTCGCCACCCATCAGGCGAATGAGGAACGAGGTGCCGCCTTGAATATCGAGACCGAGCTGAATTTTTTCTTTCGGCGGCCAGATCGTGGCGATGCTGAACGCAACCAACAACATCACCAAGGTCGTAGCCAGTAATCGTTTTCGCAGACCGACGTCAGTCGCAAAATACCAGCCAAAAAGAACCAGCAGTCCGAGACCGGCAAAAAATGTGAGAGCGGGAGTCATGTCTTTGTCATGTCGAGCGAAGTCGAGACATCTCTTACTATTTCAGTCATTCCGTTTTTAAAACATTCGTGATCGCCGATTTTTCCATCTCGATCTTCACGTTATCGGCCACTTTCAGCATCACGGTTGTCTCCTTCACGTTCGCGATCAACCCGTGAATGCCTGCGTTCGTCACCACCTGGTCGCCTGTTTTCAAGCTGGAAATCAAGCGTTGCTGCTGCTGTTGCCGTTTTTTCTGCGGCCGAAACAACACGAAGTACATGATGACGAAAATGAAAATGAACGGGATGAAGAACCCGATGCCGCCGGCCGGACCTGGAGCAGGCGCGGCGGGTTGCGCTTGAGCTAAAAACAAAAACAGCATGCTGAAAATTTAGGTGAGCCGGAGCTTAAACCCGAACGCTTCCGCTGCAATCGAGAATCGCTGTAGGGGACGCTGTTAGCGTCCCGTTTCTTGGTCGGGAAGCAAACTGCTCCCCCTACAAATCCGTTACATCGACCTCTCGCGTTTCGTAGTTCGAAACGAACTCGCGCCGAAACTCGTCGAGCGTGCCTTTGTCGATCTTGTCCCGCGCCTGGCGCATCAAATCGAGATAAAAATGCAAATTGTGCAGCGTGATCAGGCGCAGCCCGAGAATTTCTTCAGCTTTAATCAAATGGCGGATGTAACCACGACTGAATTCACGGCAACTCATGCACCCACAATTGTCTTCGATCGGCCTTTTGTCCCTCGCAAACTCCGCGTTTTTCAAATTGAGCGTGCCGGTAGAAGTGAACGCGGTGCCATTCCGCGCGAGTCGCGTTGGCAATACGCAATCGAACATGTCCATGCCGCGCGCGATCATTTCCAGCAATTGCGGTGGCGTGCCGAGCCCCATCGCGTAACGCGTCTTGTCGCTTGGCAAGAACGGCTCGCTCGAGTCGACAGCGCGGAACATTTCTTCTTCCGGTTCGCCGACACTGACTCCGCCAATTGCGTAGCCGTCGAAATCAAGAGCGACAATCGCTTGCGCGCTTTGTTGGCGCAGCTCACCAAACGTCGCACCCTGAACGATTCCGAAAACTAATTGTCTGGCTGTAGCGGCGGCCGTGTCGGCCGCACGGTTTTCAGAACTGCTGCTGGGGGCAGCTACAACATCAGCAGAGCGTTGGGCGTTTGCTTCTGCCCATTCTTTGCATCTCTTCGCCCAGCGTGTCGTCCTTTCCGCACTTTTTGCAGAGTAATCGTACTCGCATGGCCAAGGCGGGCATTCGTCCAACACCATTGCGATGTCGCTTCCGAGCGCAGCCTGGATTTCCATCGCGATCTCCGGCGAAATAAATGCGGGCGTTCCGTCGACGTGATTTTGAAACTGAACGCCCTCGTCGGAAATTTTTCGCAACTTCGCCAGCGAAAAAATCTGGTAACCGCCGCTGTCGGTCAGAATCGGCCGGTCCCAGGTCATGAATTTGTGGAGACCGCCGAAATGTTTGATCACCTCAATCCCCGGCCTGACGAAGAGATGATAAGTGTTTCCCAGAACGATCGGCGCGTTCAATTCGCGCAATTCGCGCGGGCTCACCGCCTTAACACTTCCCTGCGTCCCTACCGGCATGAACGCCGGTGTTTCAATCGCGCCATGCGCCGTCGTTAAACGACCATGCCGCGCTTTTGACTCCCGATCTTGGGCCAGAAGTTCGAACATTTTCGGCATGCGAAGAGAGACTTCGCGCAATCGCGCCGCAAAACAAATCCAGACGCAAAATATTCTTTGCGGCCTGGGATTTTCCCTCTATATTCGCGCTTCACCGCATCAGGCGCGTGACAGTGTATTACGCGACTGGGCGGGTTTTTTTGTCGCCGGGAACACGAGGTTTTTGGCGGCGCTTTGTTTGGAAAAAATGCCCACGATTAATCAGTTGATTCGGAAAGGACGCCGAAAAATGTCGGTGAAATCGAAGTCACCGGCGTTGACTAATTGTCCTCAACGCCGCGGCGTTTGCGTGCAGGTGATGACGCGCACGCCGAAGAAGCCAAATTCCGCGCTGCGGAAAGTGGCCAAGGTTCGCTTGACGAACGGCGAGGAAGTGATTGCCTACATTCCAGGCGAGGGCCACAACTTGCAGGAGCACTCGATCGTGCTTGTGCGCGGGGGGCGAGTAAAAGATTTGCCGGGCGTTCGCTACCACATTGTGCGGGGCACGCTCGATTCGTTGGGCGTCGATGGACGCCGGCGAAGTCGCTCCAAGTATGGGGCGAAGCGCCCGAAAGGTGGCGCGGGCGGCGGCGGCGGCGCGAAACCGGCCGCGGGCGCAAAGGAAGCGGCGCCAAAGGAAGAGAAGAAGTAAATTTTTGAGACGAAAGATCGACAATGTCGCGACGGAAGAGAGTTTACAAAAAGGAAGAGCGCGTCGATTCCCGTTACGGGAGTCCGGCGGTCGCGCGTCTCATCACCACGGTGATGAAGCGCGGCAAGAAATCGCTCGCCGAGCGCATTGTTTACACCGCGATTGAAAAATCACGCGAAGGTTCCGATTCGGTCGATCCGCTCGAAGTCGTAAACAAGGCGATCGAGAACGTTCGCCCGCGCTTGGAAGTGAAATCGCGCCGAGTTGGCGGTGCGACATATCAAGTGCCGCTGGAAGTGCCGCCGGCGCGCCAAATTTCCCTAGCCACACGCTGGATCGTTCAATACGCCGATACTCGCAAAGGCATGCCGATGGCGCAGGCGCTCGCCCAGGAAATTAAGGACGCGGCAGCCGGTCAGGGCAACGCAATTAAGAAACGCGAAGACACACACAAAATGGCGCAAGCGAACCGTGCGTTTGCCCATTTCCGTTGGTAAATTTATGCCCGCGACGCTCGAAAAGAAAAAATCGACATCGGCGGGCCCGAACTCGCCGAACCGCAAGTTCCCGCTCGAGCGGACGCGGAACATCGGCATCGCCGCGCACATCGACGCCGGTAAAACGACGATCACCGAACGCGTTCTCTTTTACACGGGAATGATCCACAAGATGGGCGAGGTCCATGAAGGCACCACCGTCACTGACTGGATGGAACAGGAGCGCGAGCGCGGAATAACGATCACATCGGCCGCGACCACCTGCAGCTGGGCCCAGCGCAAGGAAGAAGGCGTTTACAAAATTTTCGAAGGGATCAAACAGCGGATCAACATCATCGACACGCCCGGTCACGTGGATTTCACGGCCGAAGTGGAGCGTTCGTTGCGCGTGCTCGACGGCGCGATCGCAGTTTTCGATGGAGTGGCTGGCGTGCAACCGCAATCAGAAACCGTTTGGCGTCAGGCCACGAAATACAACGTCCCCTGCCTTGCGTTCATCAACAAGATGGATCGGGTTGGCGCCAACTTCGAGATGTCGGTCGATAGCATTCATAAAAAACTCGGCGCAAACGCCTGGCCGGTGCTTTTGCCTCTGGGCAGGGAGGATCAGCTCAAAGGTCAGCTCGACGTTATTAATAAGAAGGCAATCATTTATTCCGACAGCGATCAGCTTGGATCGACATATGAGGTCACGGACATCCCGAAGGAACACGTCGCTGCTGTCGACAAGGCTTACAAAGAACTGGTCGAACAGATTTCCAATCTCGATGACGAGATTGCCGAAGCGGTCCTGGAAGAGAAGCCGATCACTCCGGAGCTGTTGAAGGCCGCGATTCGCCGACAAACGATAGCGAACAAATTTGTGCCGGTCATCGGCGGTTCGGCGTTGAAGAACATTGGTGTGCAGTACTTGGTCGACGCGGTGGTCGATTACCTGCCGAGTCCGCTCGACATTCCGCCAGCCAAAGGGATGGACCCCGACACCCACGAGCCGATGGAAGCGCTGACGGACGATAACGGGAACTTCTGCTCCCTCGCGTTTAAACTTTGGAGCGATCCATTTGTCGGGAAACTCGTTTTCTTCCGCGTCTATTCCGGCACGCTTTCGAAAGGCGACACCGTTTACAATCCGCGCACGAACAAACGTGAACGCATCTCGCGTTTGATCCAAATCCAGGCCGACAAGCGCGAAGACATCGAAACGTGTTATTCGGGCGACATCGCCGCGATTGTTGGAATCAAGAACATTACGACCGGCGACACATTGTGCGATGAGGACCATCCGATCCTGCTCGAGCCGCCGACGTTTCCTGATCCCGTCATTTCAATGGCGATCGAGCCAAAGACGAAATTGGACCAGGAAAAAATGGGCGTGGCCTTACAGCGTCTGGCCGAAGAAGATCCGACGTTTCGCGTCTACACCCACGAAGACACTGGTCAGACCATCATCGCGGGCATGGGTGAGTTGCATTTGGAAATCATCCGCGACCGCATGTTCCGCGAATTCAAGGTGGACGCGAACGCGGGCAAACCGCAGATCGCGTATCGCGAAACAATCACCACCAACGCGCACGGTGTCGGCAAGTTAATCAAACAATCCGGCGGTCGAGGTCAGTACGGACACGTTGAAGTGGATTTACGGCCAGGCGAGCGCAGCAAAGGCCTCGTGGTCGAAAACAAGATCGTGGGCGGCGTTATTCCGCGCGAATACATCCCGGCGGTCAAGAAAGGCATCGAAGAAGCAGTGCTCGATGGTGTGCTTGGCGGCTACCCAGTTGTCGATGTTGAGGCGGACATTGTTTTCGGAAGCTTTCACGAAGTCGATTCGAGCGAGCTCGCGTTCAAGATGGCTGCGATCTTCGCGATGAAGGACGGCTTCCGGCAGGGCAAACCGATCCTGCTCGAGCCGATCATGAAGGTGGAAAACATCACCCCGGAAGAATATCAGGGCGACATTATCGGCGACTTAAACCGGCGTCGCGGCCAGGTGAACAGCATCGAGTCGCGTGGAAACCTGACCATCGTTCACGCTGAAGTTCCGTTGGCAGAGCTGTTCGGCTATGCCACCGCGATTCGCTCGCTTTCGAAAGGCCGGTCGAGTTACTCGATGGAGCCGTCGCACTTTCAACAGGTGCCGCAGAATTTGGTCGCGGCGATTCTTGATCAAAGGGAAGAAAAATGACGGACGGCCAACGTATTCGTATTCGTTTGAAGGCGTTCGATCATCGCATGCTCGACCAGTCCGCGGTCGAGATTGTTGAAACCGCGAAGCGCACCGGCGCCCGTGTGGCCGGACCGATCCCGCTGCCGACGTTGATCGAGAAGTTCACCGTGAACCGTTCGCCGCACGTGGACAAAAAATCGATGGAACAATTTGAGATCCGCACGCACAAACGGTTGCTCGACATAATCGAGCCGACCGCAAAAACGGTGGATGAGTTGAAGAAACTGAATTTGCCTGCGGGCGTCGATATTACGATTAAGATTTAGCCGCTTGAGAATTTTGCCACGACGCCAACATGAGTATCGGGTTACTAGGACAGAAAATCGGCATGACCAGCGTCTACGACGCCAACGGTCGGCTGCATCCTGTGACCGTGATCGCGGCGGGCGATAACGCTCTTCTGCGTCGCCTGACCAACGAAAATGACGGCTACTCGGCCGTGCAAGTTGGGTTCGATTCGCAAAAGGAATCACGCGTGAACAAAGCCGAGCTCGGCGTCTTCAAGAGCGCGAACTCCGAACCGAAACGCTTCGTCCGCGAATTTCGTCTAACGAGTGATCTGGCCGAAGGCGAAGTGGACCTCACCGTCACCCAATTTCAGTCGGGCGATTTTGTCGACGTGATTGGTCGCTCCAAAGGCAAAGGCTTCCAAGGCGTGATGAAGAAGCACAACTTCGATGGGCAAGGCGCGGCGCACGGCTCGAAGACGCATCGCCGCAATGGTGCCGTCGGCAATCGTTCCACTCCGGGCCGCATTTGGAAGAACATGGGCATGCCCGGTCATCTCGGCGACGAGCGCGTAACTGTGCAAAACCTGCAAGTGATGCAGGTGCGCGAGGCCGAGAAAGTGATTTTGATCAGCGGCGCAGTTCCCGGTTGTAATGGGAGTTATGTGGTCGTTAGGCCGGCGATTAAGAATCCCGCAGCTCAGATAAAGCTGCACCAACAGCACGCAAAACAAGATAAGGCCGTCGCGAAGAAACACGAAGCTGAAAAGAAATCGGAAGAGAAGAAGCCTGAAGCAGAGAAGAAACAGGAAGCCGAAAAAAAACCTGAGGCGGCAGAGAAGAAATGAGCGCGAAAGTTTTAACCAAAGCCGCCGCCAAGGAAGCCAAGATCGACATCATCGAGGATGGTCGTGGCTCGCAAGCCGTTCACGATGTCGTGGTCGCAATGCGCGCAGCGCGGCGTTCGGGTTCAGCGAACACGAAAACAAAGGCCGAAGTCGACATGTCGGGCGCGAAACCATGGCGGCAAAAGGGAACGGGTCGTGCACGCGCCGGTTACGTTTCATCGCCGATCTGGCGAGGTGGCGGCGTCGTGTTTGGTCCTAAGCCGCGCGATTACTCCAAGAAAGTTTCCAAATCAGTTCGACGCCTGGCGTTGCAAAAGGCGCTGAGCGAGCGAATCAAAGCCGGCGACGTCCTGACGATCGACAAATTTGCCGTTTCCGAAATCAAAACCAAAGCCTTCGTCGATCTTGTCCGGAAGCAAACCGACGCGACGAAGGTGCTGATCATTTCCGATTTTTTTGACGACAAGACCCACAAGTCCGCGCGGAACGTGAAGCCGGTGAAACTTGCGACGGCGGCTGACGTGAACACGGAGCAATTGCTCGCGTTTCAGAAAATTTTAGTCACGCCGCAAGCACTCGAGAAATTGGCGGAGAGACTTCAATGAGAGAGCCGCACGACATTATCGAGACCGCGTCGCTGACCGAAAAATCCATTTCGGTTCTGCGCGACAAGTTCAACAAGTACGTTTTCCGCGTCAACCCACGCGCGAACAAGATTCAAATCAAAGACGCGGTTGAGCGTTTGTTCCAAAAGAAGGTGGTCGATGTGAACACCTGTAACTACGCCGGAAAAGAAAAACGCGTTCGCGGACCGCTCGGCCGGCGCCCGCATTGGAAGAAAGCGATCGTGACGCTGGCGAAAGGCGAGAAGATCGAACTGGTGTAATTTATGGCGCTCAAAAGTTATCGTCCACTCACGCCGATTCAGCGGTTCAAGCAGACGCCCGCCTTCGATGAGATCACGAAGTGGCAGCCAACGCGCAGTTTACTCGAGCCGAAGAAAAAATCGGGCGGCCGGAACAACTACGGCCGGCTCACGTCGCGCCACATTGGCGGCGGTCACAAGCAAAATTATCGCAAAGTCGATTTCAGACGCCGCAAGCACGGCGTCGCGGCCGAAGTGATGGGGATTGAGTACGATCCGAACCGTTCGGCGCGAATTGCTCTTATTAAGTACAGCGACGGCGAACTGAGCTACATCCTGGCGCCGAATGGCCTGCAGGTCGGCGCCAAAGTTGTCGCCGGTAACGACGTCGCGCCCGATCTTGGCAATTCATTGCCGCTGCGCGCGATTCCGCTCGGCACCAACATTCACAACATCGAACTAAGCCCCGGCCGGGGCGGTCAAGTTGCGCGCAGCGCCGGTCAGCAAGCGATCCTGAACAATCTCGAGGGCGGCTACGCGCTCGTGAAAATGCCGTCCGGCGAAGTCCGCCGAATTCACGAGAACTGTTTCGCCACCATCGGCCAGGTTGGAAACGTCGATCACATGAATGTGGCCAGCGGCAAAGCCGGGCGCACGCGTTGGCAGGGACGTCGTCCGCACGTGCGCGGGATGGTGATGAACCCGATCGACCACCCGATGGGCGGCGGTCAGGGCAAATCAAAGGGCGGCGGCGGACGTCATCATCCAGTCAGTCCATGGGGGCAGCTGGCCAAAGGATTTAAAACACGCAGTAAACGCAAGCCGAGTGACCGATTCATTCTCGAGCGCAAGCGAGCGAACAAGAAAGGTTGATTTTTATGGGAAGATCACTAAAGAAAGGACCCTTCGTCGAATCGCATCTTCTGGAGAAGATCGACAAGATGAACGCGTCGGGCTCGAAAAAGGCGATCAAGACCTGGTCGCGACGCTCGATGGTAACGCCGGATTTTGTCGGCCACACGTTTTTGGTGCACAACGGAAAGATATTTAATTCCGTTTTCATCACCGAGAACATGGTCGGTCATAAGCTCGGCGAGTTTTCGGCTACCCGAATCTTTAAGAAACACGGTTCGCACACGGCGAAGGTGACCAAATAGTTGAGAATTTTTTTGGCAGTGTTGGGCTGCGTAACGCTGGCTCGAGGGCTGGCGGCAGAGGGAAATAGTTCTTTGTCAGAATCCAAAATTGAAAGCGCGGAGCAAAAGATCACCGCGGAATCGCTGCTGGCGCAGAACGAAGATTTGCGCAGGCAATTGTCGATTCAACAGGAGTCGCTCAAGACAGTGACAGCGAGCCTGGCGGAATCGAATGCGGAAGCGGAAGTGTTTCGCCGCAAATATTCCGACCTGGAATCGCGGATGGCAGCGTTGGGGCTGGCGTCGGCGAGCAAAGATCGGGCAAAACTCGAGCAACGTTTGCTTGCCGCAGTAAGTGATCTTCGGTTGGCGCAAAGAGAGGGCGATGAGCTTCGCGATCAACTACTTGGTTTGAACGAGGCCCTGTTGCGATATTTGCAGACATCGCAGGGTGGCGACGCGCAGGCGCGGATGGACGTGGAAACGCAATTGCGCAAAACGAACCAGCTGGTGGGAAGATCGATCCCGCCGCTGCGGGACGCGCAAGAGCCGCAACCGAGTTTGATGGACGGCAGTGTCCTGAGCGTGAAGGACGAATGGTCTTTTGTGGTTGCGAACATTGGCGAGCAGCAAGGCGTCAAGATTGGGATGCCGCTGCGAGTAATGCATGGGGAACAAAAGATTGCGACCCTGAGGGTGGTGGACGTGCGACAGCGAATTTGCGGTGCGGTAATTGAGGATTCTGGAAAAGAGAAAATAAAAGTGGGCGATCGCCTCCAGGCGGATGCCCGCTCGAATGTGACTTTAAAATAGATGGAAGTTAGATCGATATATAAGTACGCGCGGATTTCGCCATTCAAGGTGCGCGAAGTCACGCGAGAGATTCAGGGTCTGCCGGTTTCGGCGGCACTCGACATTCTTGCTTTCACGCCCAAGAAAGCGGCGTTCCTGATCAACAAAACGCTCAAGAGCGCGATCGCGAACGCGGAAAACAATGCGAACTTGAAAGCCGACGGTCTGGTGGTCAAGGAAGCGGTCGTGGGCGAGGGCCCGACTTTTAAACGAATGACGCCGCGCGCTCGTGGCAGCGGCAGCCGGATTTTGAAACGGACGAGCCATATCAGGATCGTTTTGACGGACGACGTAGCAATTGAGACTCGCGAGACTCGAAAAGCGAAACGCAAGCAAGAAAAGAAAACAGGGGAGGCCGGAGCAAAATCGACAGCGGCGAAAAAAGATAAGAAGAAGACCGCGAAAGCGGCCAAGAAATAATTTATGGGACAAAAAGTTAATCCGATTGGATTCAGACTCGGGGTGAACCGTGATTGGCGGTCGCGCTGGTACGCGTCGCCCCAAGAGCTGCCCGCGTTTTTGCACAGCGATCTCGAGATTCGCGCTTACGTGAAGAAGAAGCTGCAATTCGCCGCGGTCTCGAAAATTGTGATCGAACGCGCGTGGAATTCAATTCGCGTGACCATTCACACCGCCCGTCCCGGCATAGTCATCGGCCGCAAAGGCGCCGAGATCGAGAAGATGACGGAAGAAATTTCCAAGATGGCGCAGGGCAAACAAATCAAGATTGACATCCAGGAGATCAAAACACCGGAACTCGACGCGCAGCTCGTCGCGGAAAACGTGTCGCTGCAAATCGAGCGTCGAATCGCTTACCGCCGGGCCATGAAAAAAGCGGTGCAGGTAGCAATGGATTTCGGCGCGGAAGGGATTCGCTTGCGTTGCTCGGGCCGATTAAACGGCGCAGAAATTTCGCGCTCGGAATGGTACCGCGAAGGGAAGGTTCCACTGCACACTTTGCGCACTCCGATTGACTATGGTTTCGCCGAAGCAAACACCGTTTATGGCAAGATCGGCGTGAAATGCTGGATGTGTAAGAAGGAAGAGGCGCCGAGCGAAGCCCCACTTGCAATGGCTCCGCCACCGCCGCCAGCTGAGCCGGTCGAAGCCTAGGAATTTTTATGCCGTTGATGCCCAAACGAGTGAAGTATCGGAAGTCCCAGCGGGGAAGCCGCAAAGGGACTGCTTCGCGCAATTTACGAATCAATTTTGGCGAGTTCGGATTGCAAACGCTCGAGCGCGCGTGGATCACGAACACGCAGATTGAAGCGGCGCGCGTGGCGTTGACCCGCAACATGAAACGCAAAGGCAAACTGTGGATCCGGATTTTTCCGGACAAATCAGTCACGGCGCGTCCGCCGGAAACGCGAATGGGCAAGGGAAAAGGTCAGCCGGAGTTCTGGGTCGCGACGGTGAAGCCCGGAAACATTTTGTTTGAGCTCGACGGTCTGACCGAATCGGTCGCGCGCGAGTCGCTGCGACTAGCGGCGGACAAATTACCGGTGCGCACGAAATTTATTAGCCGTCACCACGTGGCCGCGGCCTAACGAACATGAAAATTAAAGAAATAGTTGAGATGAGCACGGACGAGTTGCTGACAAAACGGCGCGATCTCCGCCAGGAACGTTTGCATCTGCGTTTGCAACAGCAGAGCGGCCAGCTCGAGCAGCCAAGCCGGCTGCGTTTGCTGCGGCGCGATGTGGCGCGGATCGACACGATTCTTTCCCAGCGGGCCAAGCAACCACAGGCCATTCCCGCCGCAGAACCAAAGCCGAAGAAGAACTAATTTATGGCCGAGCAAGCAACCCAAGATCGACAATCTACGGCGCAACCGCCACCGTTGCCGGCGAAGTACACGCGGGCGGCGCGCAAGACGCGCGTCGGCGAAGTCATTTCCGAGCGGATGAACAAGACGATCGTGGTCCGGACGATCACGCGCGTGCCGCATCCGAAGTTCGGCAAGATTGTGAAACAGATCCGAAGATTTTACGCGCACGATGAGGAGAACAAGGCGAAGACGGGCGACACCGTCCGGATTATGGAAACGCGGCCGCTGAGCAAATTGAAACGCTGGCGATTAGTAGAGGTGCTTCAGAAGTAATTGTTATGGTGCAGCTTCGATCGAGACTTGACGTCGCGGACAATACCGGCGCGCGGATGGCGACGATGATCGGCGTGATCGGCAAGGCCACGCTTTACGCTGGGATTGGGGACGTCATCACTGCGAACGTGAAAGAAGCGAGCGCGACGGGCACGGTGAAAAAGGGCGAAGTCGTGCGAGCGGTCCTGGTTCGCACGCGGCAAGCGATTCGTCGCGATGACGGCTCTCTTCTGCGATTCGACAACAACGCGATCGTGATCATCGACAAGGATTTGAATCCTCGCGGGACGCGCATTTTCGGTCCGGTCGCGCGCGAACTGCGCGAGCGCAATTTTATGAAAATCGTTTCGCTGGCTCCGGAGGTTTTATGAGCCGGATGAAATTTCATGTTAAAAAAGGAGACGAAGTAGAGGTGATCTCCGGGAACTTCAAAGGTTCGAGCGGCAAAATTCTCGAGGTGTTGTCAAGCAAACAGCGAGTGCTGGTTGAAGGCGTGCGGATTATTAAAAAGCATCTGCGCAAATCGGAAGACAATCCGCAGGGCAAAATCGCCGAACGCGAAGGGCCGATTCATATTTCGAACGTGAAATTGGTCGAGCGCGAGAAGAAGGCCGAAAAGAAAGCGAAAACGAAGCCGAAGAAAGAGGCTGAGAAGAAGGCGGCCTAATGGAAAACGAATTTTACCGTCATTACAAAGACCGCGTGGTGCCCGCTTTGCGCGAACGGCATAAGTACAAAAACGTCCACCAGATTCCGCGGGTCCACAAAGTGGTGATTAACACTTCGGTTGGTTCGCAGCCGGACATCAAGCAGGCTTTGGACGAAGCAAAAGTGGAGCTGGCGCTCATTACCGGGCAACAACCGGCCGAGACGCGCTCGAAAAAGAGCATCGCCAATTTTAAATTGCGCAAGGACCAGATTATCGGCGCGAAAGTTACACTGCGTGGTGATCGGATGTACGAATTTCTAGAGCGATTGATTAAAGCTGCGCTCCCGCGGATTCGAGATTTTCGAGGTGTTTCACCCCGCTGTTTTGACGGGAACGGCAATTACACACTCGGTGTCCCCGATCAGACAATCTTTCCCGAGATCGAGATGGACAAAATCAAGCGCAACATCGGTTTTGATGTTACAATTGTGACCACCGCGCGAACGGACGAGGAGGCCAAATCGCTCTTGAGCGAACTGGGAATGCCTTTTTCCGATCGCGCGAAAAAGCTCGCCACGGCGAGTCCGTCCGAAGGCGGACCGGCTGGGCAAGAGCAAGCCGCCTGAATTTCATGAGTACTGTTACAGATCCAATTGCAGACCTGCTTGCTCGCATGCGCAACGGCGCGCACGCGCAAAAGATCGAGATCTTCGTGCCGTACTCCAAGCTGAAAGCCGAGGTTGTCCGGATTCTGAAGAATGAAGGTTACATCAGCGATTACGAAGTCGACACGAAGGCGGCGCATCCGCGCATCAAAATCACGAACAAGCTGGTCGATCACACTTGCGCCATCACCGGATTGAAACGGGTCAGCCGGCCCGGTCTACGGCGTTACGTCGGCGCCGGCGAAATTCCGCGCGTGCTCGGTGGAATGGGAACGGCGATTTTGTCGACGTCGCGCGGTATTATGTCCGGTCGTGAAGCCAAGAAACAAAAAGTGGGCGGCGAACTGCTCGCCTACGTTTGGTAAGTTTTATGTCGCGAATTGGAAACAAACCGGTCGACATTCCCGACAAAGTCAAAGTCAACATCGACAATGACGGCGGCGTTTCGGTGGAAGGCCCGAAAGGCAAACTCAACTGGAAATTGCCACGGCAAATCACGGGCAACGTGAAAGACAATCATGTCTCGCTCGCGCGCGGCGCGGAAACTCGCAGCGTGAAAGCGTTGCACGGACTATCCCGTGCGCTCGTGCACAACATGGTCGTCGGCGTGAGCGAAGGTTTTACGAAACAGCTCGAGATCGAGGGCGTCGGTTTTAAAGCGGCAGTGCAAGGAACGAATCTCAATCTTAGTCTCGGTTTTTCGCACCCGATCCTGTTTCCGATTCCAAAGGACATCAAAATCACCGTCACCGATCAGACCAAGATCATGGTTCAAGGCGCGGACAAGAAAGTTGTCGGCCAGGTTGCGGCGGACATTCGCCGCTATTACCCGCCGGAGCCGTACAAGGGCAAGGGCGTGCGTTACGCCGGCGAGCAAATCCGTCGCAAGGAAGGCAAGACGGTCCAGTAATTTTATGGCGACGTTCAATCGAAAAGCTGCGCGGGAGCGATTGCATCGGCGAATCCGGAAAAAAATTTCCGGCACGTCGACGCGTCCGCGTTTGTCGATCTACTTTTCTGGGAAACACGTTTATGCGCAGGTAATTGATGATGACGCGGGCAAGACGTTGATCGCAGCTTCAACCGCCGAGAAGGACGTGCTTGGGAAAAGTAAAGCCGCCGCCAATCGTGCGAGCGCCGAAGTTGTCGGCAAAGTGATTGCCGAGCGCGCTCTTGGAAAAAAGATCGACAAAGTCGTGTTCGACCGCGGCGGATTCCAATATCAAGGCAAAGTAAAAGCGCTGGCCGATGCGGCCCGCGAAGGTGGATTAAAGTTTTAATTTCATGGCAGCACCAGGACAAGGCAGACGACCAGACTCCCGTCATCAGGACAGAACGCCGGCGGCAAGAGGCGACACGACCGAGAAGGTCGTGTTCATCAACCGCTGTGCAAAAGTCGTGAAGGGGGGACGGCGTTTCAGTTTTAGCGCGCTAATCGTGGCTGGGGATCACGACGGCAGCGTTGGTGTCGGCTTCGGAAAAGCAAACGAAGTTTCGGAAGCGATTCGCAAGGCTTCCGAGTCAGCGCGGAAATCGATGGAAAAAGTGTCACTTCACGAAAACACGATTCCGCACGAGACGATCGGCGAGTTTGGTGGCGGGCGCGTTCTGTTACGACCGGCTTCACCGGGAACCGGGGTGATCGCGGGCGGCGGTGTGCGCGCGGTCGTGGAAGCGGCGGGAATTCGTGATGTGCTCGCGAAATCTCTCGGCTCGAGTAATCACGCCAATGTGGTGAAGGCGACTATCGCAGCGTTGAAATCGTTGCGCCGCAAAGATGAAATTTTCAAAGTGCGCGGAATCAAAGGCGGCGGCGACGGAAAAGCGGCCGCGCAAGGGACATGATGCGGTTGCATAATCTTAGGCCGCGTCCGGGCGCTCGGCATCGGGTCAAGAGACTTGGTTCCGGCGAAAGCTCCGGCCACGGAAAAACGAGCGGCAAAGGCCATAAAGGTCAAAAGGCGCGCTCCGGTGGCAGCATTCGTCTTGGATTCGAAGGCGGACAGATGCCACTAATTCGACGTTTGCCGAAGCGTGGGTTCAACAACGCCGCTTTTCGCGCGACCTACGCGATCGTGAACCTGAGCGATCTGAACGAATTTAAAGCCGGCACGGTGGTGAACGAAGAGTTGCTGCGCGAATCGAAGCTTGTGCGTGGCGATGTTGCTGGAATCAAAATTTTGGGCGACGGAGAATTGAAGCACGCGCTGAAGATCGAAGCGGACAAAGTCAGCGAATCGGCCAAAGCAAAGATCGAGAAGGCTGGGGGAACGATCACGATGCGGGAACCGGCAACACGAAAGCCGACGGCGGGCGCGGACGACGTCGATCAAACGGCCAAAGAATCTGAAGCCGCAACTAAGTCGAAGAAAAAATCGACAACGGCGAAGGCAAAAAGGAAGGCTTCCAAGAAGCGGTAGCGCCGGCGTGAATTTCTAAATGGTTTCGGCCTTTCTCAACACGGTCAAGATACCGGAGTTACGGCGGCGAATTTTGTTCACGCTGGCGATCGTCGTTGTTGTGCGACTTGGCGCGGCGATCACAACGCCCGGAGTCAATCAGGCGGTGTTGCAGGAATGGTTTCGAAGTGCGCTAACCGAAAAATCCGGTGGGAATCTCGCAGCTTTGCTGAATTTGTTTAGTGGCGGCGCATTGGAAAATTGCGCGATATTTTCACTCGGAATCATGCCCTACATCAGCGCATCGATCATGATGCAGCTGCTTTCGGCGGTAATTCCGCAATTGGGGAGACTCGCTCGCGAAGATGGCGGCCGGCAAAAGATCATGCAATACACCCGGTTCATGACTGTCGGCCTTTGCATTTTTCAGGGATATTTACTCGCAATCTCATTCCAGCATCCGGAAGCTTATCGGGTCGCGTTGCCGGGAATTTCGGAAACGATTGCGCGGTTAGGCATTCCGCTAGTCGACGATCCCGGATGGGTTTTTCGGATAGTGACGGTGATTTCCCTAACCACCGGCACATTGTTGTTGATGTGGCTGGGCGATCAAATCACTGAGCGTGGCATCGGGAACGGCATTTCGTTGATTATCACCATTGGTATCGTCGCGCGATTACCGGCCGCGCTCGCCCAGGCGTGGAAAACGTTTGTCCCGAGCGGCGGCGCGGCGACGCAGGTCAATCCGATGGTGCTTGTAATGATGATTTTGTTTCTCTTTTGTGTTATCGCTGGAGTCATTGCGATTACGCAAGGCGTGCGAAAGATCACGGTCCAATACGCCAAGCGTGTGGTCGGTCGCAAACAATATGGCGGCAACACGCAGTACATGCCGTTGAAAGTGAATTATCCCGGCGTAATGCCCATCATTTTTGCGTGGGCGCTCCTGCTATTCCCGAACCAGATCGTGAGCTGGGCCTTCCCGAACAGTCCGACCGCGCGGCAACTTTCAGAAATGCTTTCGACCGGATGGCTGCATTACGTCGTCCTGGCTGCGATGATTTTCTTCTTCAGCTATTTTTGGGTCGCGACCCAGTTTCAACCATCGCAGATCGCAGACGATCTTAAGAAATATGGCGGCTACATTCCGGGCGTCCGACCCGGGAAGCCAACTGCGGATTTTCTCGATTACACCATGACGCGTCTGACGTTCGCAGGCGCGATCTTCCTCACGATCATAGCAGTGCTCCCGAGTTTGCTGAGCCAGAGTTTGCACGTGCCAACGGTAACCGCGCAGTT
This sequence comes from Verrucomicrobiota bacterium, assembly GCA_003218705.1. Classification (GTDB taxonomy): domain Bacteria; phylum Verrucomicrobiota; class Verrucomicrobiia; order Chthoniobacterales; family UBA10450; genus AV40. The sequence continues at coordinate 20,917 of QHOI01000157.1, forward strand.
TTTTGGCGGCACGAGTTTGCTCATTATTGTCGGTGTCATGCTGGACACGATGCGTCAGGTTGAAACGCATTTGATTCAGCGGCATTACGATGGATTTCTGCGCAAAGGTCGGGTGCGCGGTGGATTCACAGGCCGCTCTGCTTATGTTCGCGGTGAAGCCGCAGCGCAACGCACGCTGATGTGGCTTTATGTCGGCATCGCCATCATCGTCATTGGTGGCGTGGCGGCGTTTTTGGCATCGAAGTGAAACGGCGACTCGTTTTACTCGGCGCTCCCGGTTCCGGTAAAGGAACGCAGGCGGAAATGATCACCCGTCAATTTGGAATTCCGGTCACATCGCCCGGCGCGATTTTGCGCCGCGAAAAAGATTTAGAGACGCCGCTTGGATTGGAGACGGCTGAAATTCTGCAGCGGGGGGATTTGGTGCCGGACAAGATCATTGTGAAGTTGATCGAAGATTGGCTGCGCTTGCATGGCGGATACGGTTTCGTGTTCGATGGATTTCCAAGAACGCTTCCGCAGGCGGAAAGTTTGGCATCTATTTTGAGCGGCCTCCACGCGTCACTCGACGCTGCGATCTGGCTGGAGGTTTCGGAAGAAACGGTCCGTGCTAGAATTTCTGGACGGCTACAATGCCGGACCTGTGGTTTCACGACCAGTATGGACAGCGCAAAATTTGCTGACCGTCCGATTTGTCCTTATTGCGAAGGGCGGCTCGAGCGCCGAAGCGATGATGATATGAGCGTATTGCAGACACGGTTGCGCGAATACAACACCAAGACACAGCCACTCGCGGATTTTTACGGGAAGATGTCGATCTTGCGCCGAATCGATGGAAATCGCGATCGCGAAACGGTGTTCGGCGATATTTCGCGAGTAATCGAAAATAAAGTGCCGGCATGATCCCAATCAAAAGCGCAAAAGAAATAGAAAAAATGCGGCAATCATGCCGCACGGCGAGCGACATTCTGGATCGCGTGAGCGAACTGATTCGTCCCGGAATTACGACGAAGGAAGTGGACGAAGCAGCCGCGGATTTCATGAACGAAGCGAAGGTGAAGAGCGCGTTCCTCGGATATCGACTGGGTCATCGTATTTTCCCGGGTAACATTTGCATCTCGCTTAACGATGAAGTTGTGCACGGCATCGGTAGTCAACGCCGGATTCAGTACGGCGATATCGTCAAACTTGATATCGGTGTGATTCAAGAGGGTTGGGTGGGGGACACGGCCACAACGGTTCCGGTTGGAATTGTCGATGAACGGACGGATCGGCTTTTGCGCGTTACCGAAAAAGCGCTCGATTGCGCGATCAACATCGCCGGGGAAGGCGTTCGGCTGGGTGATATCTGCGCAGAGATTGAAGATGAAGCTGCGCGCAACGGGTTCTCGGTTGTGCGCGAGTTTGTCGGACACGGTGTGGGCCGCAAATTGCACGAAGAGCCGCAAATTCCCAATTACGGCCGGCGCGGCAGCGGACCCAAACTGAAATCCGGCATGACGCTGGCGATCGAACCGATGATTAACATCGGCAGCGCAGAGGTTCGCCTCCTCGATGACGGGTGGACGGTGCGCACGGCCGACGGCACCCGATCGGCCCATTTTGAACATACGGTCCTGATTACGAAAGACGGGCCGGAAATCCTGACATGGCGCGGAAAGACGCAATTGAAGTAGAAGGCACTGTCGTCGAGCTGCTTCCGAATACCATGTTTCGGGTCGAGCTGCCGAATGGCCACCGGGTTTTGGCCCACATTTCCGGCAAAATGCGTCTCCACTTTATTCGTATCTTGCCCGGCGACAAAGTTATGCTAGAGGTATCTCCCTACGATTTGTCGAAGGGGCGGATCACCTTCCGCCAGAAGTGACAACGCGGAAATGGCTCCGCGTTTTTTGTTTCGACCAACATGAAAGTGCGACCGTCAGTTAGAAGACTTTGTGAAAGCTGCAAGATTGTGAAGCGCAAGAATGTGGTGCGCGTGATTTGCAAAAATCCGCGCCACAAACAACGCCAGGGCTGATTTTTATTTGACGATTACCAATGCCACGATTACTCGGAGTTGAAATCCCAGCGGACAAACGCATCGAAGCGTCACTGACCTATGTTTATGGGATCGGATTCAGCACCGCGCGCAAGATTTTGGAGCAAACCAACATCGATCCCAATCTGCGTGCCAGTAAGCTGACTCCTCAGCAGATCAACGAGATCATTCACGCGATCACCAACAACAAAATCAAAATCGAAGGCGACCTGCGGCGCGACATTCAGGGAAATTTGAAACGGTTGCAGGCGATCAATTGTTATCGTGGGCAACGACACCGTCGCGGTCTACCCGTGCGTGGACAGCGAACATCGACAAATGCGCGCACGCGCAAGGGGCCGCGCAAAACGGTCGGCGTGATCCGTAACCCTGAAGCAAAAGCAGGCAAGGTTTAATTAAAATGGCTGAACACAAAAAACCCGCGAAGCCCAAAGCGGAGAAGGCAACGAAGAAGCCAAAAGCGGAAGAGCCGCCTCCGACGGTCGAAGTGAAAGAAGAGGCAGCGCAACCAACGCTCACTCCGGAAGCCGCAGCGCCCGTCGCGGCTGAGGCAAAGCCCGCGAAAAAGCCGGCGAAACCAAGTAAACCAGAAACGGCCGAAGCCCCGCGAGAGAACCTTTCATTAGACGCCGACGACGTCGAGAAGCCCAAGATTGTTAAGGCAAAAGGGGCCAAGAACGTTCATTCCGGCATCGCGCATGTTTATGCGACCTTTAACAACACCATCGTCACGATTACGGATTTGAATGGAAATGTGATCGGCTGGTCGAGCGCCGGGAAAGTTGGTTTTAAAGGTTCGCGCAAGAGCACGGCGTATGCGGCACAATTGGTCGCACAGGACGCATCGCGACAGGCGATGGGCCACGGGCTCAAAGAAGTCCAGGTCCTTGTTAAAGGTCCCGGTGCCGGACGCGAGTCGGCGGTGCGTGCGTTGCAGGCGATCGGCCTCGATCTTACCTTGATCCGCGATGTCACGCCGGTTCCGCATAACGGTTGCCGGCCGCCGAAACAACGCCGCGTCTGATTTTTATGGGTAGATACACCGGACCGAAAACAAAGATCAGCCGCCGTTACGGCGTGCAGATTTTTGGACCGTCGAAGTCGCTCGAACGAAAGAATTATCCGCCCGGGATGCATGGGCCCAAAGGCTCGCGGCGCAAACAATCCGATTACGCGATCGCGCTCGGGGAGAAGCAGAAGCTGCGTTATCAATACGGCCTGCTCGAAAGACAGTTCCGCCGGATTTTCCAAAACGCGCTCCGCAAGCGCGGTGTAACCGGTGAAACGCTGCTGCAACTGCTCGAGACGCGTCTCGATAATGTGATTTATCGTCTAGGTCTGGCCAACACTCGCAACGCGGCGCGCCAGCTCGTTTCGCATAGGCACGTCCAGGTCAACGGTCGCAACGTCAACGTCGCTTCCTTCAATGTGAAAGCCGGCGACGAGATCGCGATCAACGACAAACCGAAATCGCGGCAGCTCGCTCTCCGCAATCTCGAGCTCACGCAAATTGTGCCGGTGCCGGATTGGCTGACGGTCGATCGCGATGCTCTCAAAGGAAAAGTGGCGCACATCCCTTCGCGTGAAGAGATGCAGCCGATCGTCAACGAACAGTTGATCGTCGAGTTGTATTCGCGCTAAACGCGCTCTTTAGACGCGGTTGTTTTCCAAGAATTCCAAGGCTTTGTCGTAGCTTTTGCGCCGGAGAAAGTGGGCGAGCTGCGGATCGATTGGTTTTGGCATCGCGGCGGCGAGTTTCTCGATCTTTTCTGAAATCGCCTGCAATCGCGCGGTGTGCGCTTCGGGATCGCGTCGGCTGCTTTCGTCGCTAATGATCGCGAGCCGCTCGCGCAAAGCAGCGGCAAGATCGAGAATCGCCCGGTTCATTTGATTAACCAATAATAAGCCCGCGACGAGTGGCGGCAAGCGGAGCGCTCGCCTTACAATGGCACACGGCGAGAGCGCGCCGTGGCTCAAATCATTCGTGCTTATTCGCGGCCATTCGTGGTAAATCAACGCTGTGGCGGCCCAGCCGAAACGCATTTTGATGGTGGACGATGACGTCGCCCTGTTGCGAGTGGTGCGTGAAGCGTTGGTGGCGTCGCTCCAGTGTGAGGTCGATACCTCGCCCAAACCGGAGTACGCGTTCGAACTGGCGCTCAAGAAGAAATACGACCTGCTCGTCTTCGATTTCCAAATGCCGATGATCGACGGCGCGATGTTGTTTTTTTTAATCGGGAAGGTTTATCAGAATAGCCAGCCGGTGAGAGAAGTTCCGCCGCTGCTCCTTATCTCCGGAAAAGCCGAGGAAACGAGAGCGCAGGAATTGCTCAAGGAGCCTGGCGTCGCCGGTTTAGTGGCCAAGCCTTTTGCAATCAATCGCCTGCTCGAAAAAATCAAAGCAGCTGTTCCCGCAATCCGGTCGGTCACATCATTCTAGCCGTCGGGCGTGTTCGTCCCCCGGTCGGATGCGGTTACAACGCTAGTGGCGTGTTTCGGATAGAAGCTGTCGCTTGGCTTCCAGCCAATCGGAATTTGCGTCGCCTGGAAGGGCGAATCGGCGACGCCGCTCGGATATGAAATAAGCCCGGGTCTGGATCTGTTCATCGGTTGGCTCCGGGCCGAGCGGAGCCGCTGTTGGCTGGTCTGTCTTCTCAGAAGCCATCTTCCTTCGCGGCGGAGATTTTTTCCCTGCAGATGGCGATCTTCCGCCCGCTTTGATTTTGCCCACTTTGCCGTCGCCGGCCATCGAGACCGCGTCAGCCGCCAATTGTTTTCCAATTTCCTTTTTCCTCTTCGCCACAACTAAAATTCCTTCCTAAAATAACGCTTTAGCGAGGGACGTTTGCTTGACAAGCGGTTTCTGAACTCTGCTTGGCGAAAAGGTAAACTTCCAATAACGTGCCCCATGCGGCACTTCGTTTTTCGCTGGTTCGTCACGGCGTTTGCCGTGTTTGTGGCAGCGCCAATCGTGGGAATTGATTACACCGGGATCGGCTGTTTGCTCGGCGCATCGCTGCTCTTGGGAATCATCAACGCTTTTGTTCGCCCGATTCTACTGTTCCTGAGTATTCCGTTGATTCTGGTAACGCTCGGCTTTTTCATTTTGATCATCAACGCGCTGATGTTGAAGTTCGTGAGCGAGATTGTGCCGTGTTTTAAAGTGCATGGGTTTTGGAGCGCGATTTTTGGCGCGATCATCATCTCGATTGTGAGCTGGCTGCTGAGCGCATTCTTTCGCGGCAGCGACGGACGGGTCCACGTGCTGACACATCACAGCCAGATCAAACAGGTTCGCGGTCGAGTGATCGAACCCGGCGAATAATCGCGAGCATGTTTGGCAGTAAGTTACGGCCAGGCGACCGCGTTCGCGTCAAAATCTGTGGGATCACGAACGAGCCAGACGCGCTCGCGGCGATCGAGGCCGGCGCGGACGCGCTCGGATTCAATCTCGTTCTCAAAAGCAAACGCTACATTGACATTGAGACTGCGGCCCCGTGGATCGACAAATTGCCGCGAAAAATCTGCAGGGTCGCCGTCATGGTGAATCCAAATCTGGAGGACGCTCTCCGGATCGGTCGATTACCATTTATCGACGCACTCCAGTTGCACGGGAACGAGTCTCCGGAGTTCTGTGGACGTTTGGCCGAAGCTGCAATTCGATTCGCCAAAGCGCTGCCGGTCTCCGATTCGAAATCGCTAACGGGCGTGAGTGACTTTTTTACGGATACAGTAATTTTGGATTCGGCTTCGGGCGACGAATTTGGAGGGACCGGGAAATCATTTCCGTGGAAATTTGCCGGGGAATTCGTCCGGGCGCATCGCGACCTGAATGTGATTCTTGCCGGCGGACTAAGCGCTGAAAATGTAGCCGACGCCATCAATCAGGTGCACCCCGGAGGGGTCGATGTGACGACCGGGGTCGAGATTTCACCTGGACGGAAGGATCATCGCAAGCTCGAGGCTTTCATTCAGAGCGCCGGTCTCGCGGAGGGGTAAACGGCGTTAGGCGTCGATAGTCTGGAAGCTTCTTCAGGGAAACTTCCTGAGGGCTGGTCTGCTTCCTGCTTTTATCCGGCCAGCACTTATCTCACTTCCTTCTAATTATGGTTACTTCACTTAAGCAACGAGGATACGTCGCCGCGGCGGTGGCCTTTCTGGGCGCGCTTTCCCTGTCACAAGCGCAGACAATTCCTGCCCCGGCGGGCTCAGCTCAGCCGCCCAACCCACCCAAGCCCGCTGACCAGCCTCCGACGTTGTTGGTTCAAGCTCCGGCGCAGGCCGCTTCTCCAGCCGCCCCTAAGTCGACCACGGCGACAGCGTCTGCTCCCGTCTTGACTGAAGCCGATGCCGCAGTTGAAAGCGGCGGTGTTGGCGTACGCGAATTTCAAGGCGACGACGTCGGCCAGGTGCTCCGATTGCTCGCGCGCCAAGCTAAGGTCAACATGGTTGTGAGTGATGCCGTTACCGGAACAGTAACGATGCGCTTGGAAGATGTAACCGCGCTTCAGGCGATCTCGATCATTGTCAAAGCCAAAGGGCTTTTCATGGATAAGATCGACACCGTCTATTACATCAAGACCGCGGCCGAGCGGACGGCTGAGCCCACTGAAACTGACAATTATCAATTCAGCTACGCGCGCGCGAAGGACGTTTCGCCGCTGCTTGCATCCCAACTGGCGAGCAAAGATCCACCGCAGATCGACGAGCGCACCAACACCATTTTCTTCCGCGAGACCCGCAGCAACATCGACAACATCAGGAAAATGCTGGTGCAGATCGATAAACCGACCAAGCAAGTGATGATCGAAGCGCGGTTGGTCGAAGTGACGGCAGATCCGGTGCAGGCCTACGGAATTAACTGGGCCGGAACGGTAGGGAGTTTTTCGGCCCCAAAGCAGGTTACTTACGGTGGCTTCAATGCTGTGACCCAGCCGAAGCCGGGCGAAAATATTCCAACGAATGGCTTGGCCCTCGGCGATCAATCGAACCACAACTTCTTCGGCGGCCTGGGACAGTTGTCCGGCGTAGCGAACAGCGCGTTCGCAATTTTATCGGTACCGCAATTTTCCGCGACGTTACAAGCGTTGAATGAGGATTCAGACGCCGAGTTCCTCGCCAATCCGCGGGTGGTGACGGCCGATAATCAACAGGCAAAGATTGAGATCCTTCGCAATCAGCCAGTGCCTCAGTTGAACTTCAACGAACAAACGGCAACCGCCGTGTTCGGCGGTTTTCAAGACAAAGTGTTCGGGAACACTCTGGTGGTCCGGCCATCAATCAACAAAGACAATTTCATCACCCTGTCGGTAAAGCCCGAAATCAGTAACAAGGTAACGGATTTTGATTTCACGTTTAATGGCGCAGTCGTCAAGAGCCCGATTATCGACAAGCGCTCGCTCGATTCCAGCGTTCTGATACGGAGCGGCGACACTCTCGCGATCGGCGGGTTGATTTCCGATCAAGTGAGCAAATCGAAAACGAAGGTGCCGCTACTGGGAGACATTCCAGTGCTGGGCTACGCGTTTCAAAGTCACGCCAATGAACGCCACAAGCGCAATTTGCTGATCTTTGTCACGCCAACGATCATCGACCAGCGCTATGGGACTGGCTTGGAAGACCAGGTTTCCGGGCTTCATCACGCCGGCGAGGAATATGCGGATCCGAACGGATGGCGGAATAACGCCAAGGGCGCGGTGCGCTTAGTCCCAACGTCGCATCGTCAGCTCGCGGCCGATTACGCCAAGCCGGGGTCGCCTCCAGCGGTTGAGGAAGCTGCCCAAGTCCAGTTTAAGAGCGACGTAAAAGATCGCGACGAATAAATTTCGGAATGTGGGGTTGAGAGGGGGCGGGCGCCCGCGAGGGTCCCGCCCTCTTTGGGTCTTATCGCCCTAGGTAATCCTTTAAACGCGCGCGCAATTCCGTTCGCGCGCGAAAGAGCAGACTCTTTACTGCCGGCACGGACAGATCGAGAACGTCCGCAATTTCTTCATAGCTCAACTCTTCGTATCGTCGTAGCACGATCGCCATGCGCTGCGTTTCCGGAAGGAGCGTGATGGCTTTTTCAATCGCGGCCTGTAATTCGGCTTGAAGCAGCGTTGCGTCGGGGGTGGCCGTTGCCTCGTCCTTTAACGGTATCTCGTCCGCTTCTGGTTCGATTTGCACCGGCAGATGCGGATGACGCTTGGCCCGGCGCATTTCGTTAAACACTAGATTGCGCGTGATCTTCAGCAGCCAAGTGGTGAACTTCGCGCGCGCGACGTACCGCCCGGCGCTTTTCCAGACACGGATGAAGACCTGCTGGGCGATGTCTTCCACGTCCGAATTGCTACCGAGCATGCGGGCGACGGTGCCGGCAACTAGGGCCTGGTGGCGCTCGATCAGTTGTTCAAGCGCGGTAGCATCCCCGCCTGAAACCAATCGCATCAGGCGGACGTCCTCGGCGTCATCCTCGGATCGCGCCGCTACTTCGGGATCGGCCATTGATAAACAGACGGTGGTTGATGGGCGCGGATTCGAAGGTTATTGCGTTAGGCCGCCGGCACGCCGGTTCTACCGCACCGGCCACAGTGCTTTTTGTTGCAACTCGTGAGTCGTCTGTGCATGGTAGGCTATAGATTTTCAGCGTCGGGCTCCGGATGAATTACACACTTATTCCAAAGGAACTTAGACCGATCGCTGAGAAAATCGAGGCGGCCTCGCGTATTTCGGAAAGCGACGCTCTCATATTGTATCGCTCAAACGATCTTAACGCGCTCGGAATGTTGGCCAATGTCGTGCGCGAGCGAAAGAACGGAAATTTCGCCACTTACATCCACAATCGTTATATCAACTACTCGAACATCTGCGTCTTATCGTGTCAATTTTGCGCGTTTGCCGCCAAAAAACGGGACGCTCATGCCTTCGAGCATGCCGTCAGCGAAATTATTCAGGCGGTGGCGGAAGCGCTGCCGCTCGGAATTACCGAAGTGCACATGGTCGGCGGTTTGCATCCGACCTTGAAAAAGGAGTGGTATCTCGATCTGTTGCGCGGATTGCGCGCTCTCGATCCTGATTTGCACATCAAAGCCTTTACGGCGATCGAAGTTCGCCATCTCGCCCAGCGAATCTTCAAGATGTCGATCCCCGAGACGCTCGAGCTGCTTCGCGAAACCGGATTAGGATCCATCACTGGCGGTGGCGCCGAAATCTTTGATGCGGAAGTGCGAGACCGCATTTGCCGCGGCAAAGAAACGGCCGAGGAATGGCTCGATGTTCATCGGATCTGGCATCGGATGGGCGGCCGCAGCACTTGCACCATGCTATACGGTCACATTGAAACGCTCGAACAGCGCGTCGATCATTTGCGACAACTACGCGGGCTTCAGGATGAAACCGCCGGCTTCAGCGGTTTTGTTCCGTTTGCCTTCGAGCCGCAAACCACAGTGCTTGCTCATATCAAACGCGCCTCCGCCATTGAGCAACTTCGCAATCTGGCCGTCAGCCGGATTTATCTCGATAACATCGACCATCTGACTGCTTATTGGGTAAGCTTGGGTCTGCCGCTGGCGCAGGTGTCGCTCAGTTACGGGGTAGACGATTTGCACGGGACGATCATGGAAGAAAAGATTTTCCATATGGCCGGCGCGACCACGCCGCAGCAGCAAAGCATCGCTGCACTGGAGCACGCCATTCGCGAGGCTCGACGAATTCCGGTCCAGCGCGACAGTTATTACCGGCATCTCAAAAGATCGACGTCGAGCCGACCGCGCTCTGAAGCGGAGCTCGCCTGCGCCTAAAGAGTGCAGGATCGACAACCGCTAAGAATTGGCTGCGTTAAATATCTCAACGCGCGTCCGCTCATTCTCGGCGGCCCAGCCGATGTTGTGCTCGATCATCCATCGGTTCTTTGTGCGCAGCTTGCCCGCGGCGAGCTCGACGTCGCGCTCGTTTCTAGCTTCGAGTTTCTCCGGAACCCGATTTACCGGATCGTAGATGGCATTTCTATTTCATCGGACGGCCCGGTTTATAGCGTTGTGGTGGCGCACGTCGGCGAGATCTCCGCGGCAGAACAGATCGAGCTCGACCCGGCTGCGGAAACGTCCGGCAATTTGCTGCGCTGTTTGCTCAGCGAGTTGAAGCTGAGGCCGCAGTTCGTCGCAACATCGACATCTTCTCTTGCGAAAGTTAGGGCGCGCTTGCTCATCGGGGATCAAGCCGTTCGGTTCCGGCAACAGCATGGAAACGAATTCCAGTTTTGGGACCTCGGCGAAAATTGGCAAAAACTTGTCGGCCTCCCATTCGTTTATGCGCTCTGGCTCTTGCGTCCGGAAGTGGTCGATCCGAAATCAGTTGCGGATCGGCTGCGCGCGCTGCGCAACAAAAATCTTGCCGACATCGACAATCTGATTGCCGCCGAGAAGGAATTCGACCGCGGTTTTTGCGGCCGCTATTACCGGGAGCATCTCCGATTCAGTTTTGGAGAACGCGAGAAGAAAGGCCTGCGCGCGTTCCAAGAGTTATGCCAAAAACACGATCTGCTGCCAAAACGTGACATCGCGTTCAGCGTCGTATAAATGCGCCGACGCGCTAAGGTCTTGTTTGTTTCGGCGCGTTCATATTCGGCCCGGTGGCGCCACCGGGCGGCGTCCATTGTCCGACGATATCCGCGCCGAAAATCCAATCATCTTGAAGGGTTCCGTTCACAGAGATGGTTTTTTCGTAGTACTTTCTCAGATTAATTTGCTGTTGCGCAAACTCGGTTTCTCTGCGAGCGCGCGTGAGACGCAAGAGCGTGTCAGGATCTTTCAGGAGACTTAAGCGGTATGCACCATCAACCAAGACAACTTTACCAGTGAACACCTCCGTCTTGCGTTCGAGCTTGGCCGATTGTTCTTGTGGCGGTCCGCTTGGCTGCTCCAACATTTTTTTGCCAAGCGCGCATCCGGACAAGGCAAACAGACTCGCGGACAACATGATTGCGATCGATTTCACAGATCTCTGTCTATTTAGCGCTTTGGCGAGAGTCAACTGATTATGAGTAAATGCTCTCCGAGTTGTCAGGGAATGTCCGGCAGATAAAATAATCGGTGCCAAGTCGATGGATCCTGCTGCCGCCTGAGGAACTCAATGGCGGTCCAATTTCGTGGAGCGAAATCTGTGGCTGCGCATGCATTGCCCGATTGCTAATGCGAAAAGGTTTCGGCACGGCCGATGAGGTCCAGGCGTTCCTGCAGCCGCGGCTGAAATCGTTGAGCGATCCATTTTTACTGCCGAACATGAAAGCGGCGGTGACGCGGATTCTCGTGGCCTTGGATCGACGTGAACGAATTGTCCTTTTTGGCGATTACGACGTCGATGGAGTCACGTCCCTCGCCCTACTCGCCGAAACGCTGCGCGCTTACGGTGCCATTCCGGATTTGTTTTTGCCGTCGCGGATGGAAGAAGGCTACGGGCTGAGTCATGACAGCGTTCAGCGCTCTATCCAGCAATTTCACCCGCAGCTTCTCATCGCGCTCGACTGTGGGACATCTTCGGGCGCGGAGATTTTCGATCTTCGGAAACGCGGCGTTGAAGTAATCGTGCTGGATCATCATGAGCCCAAATCGGCGGCTCCAGAATGCGTTGCGGTCGTAAATCCAAAAGTCGATCCTGGATCGCCTTTTCACTATTTGTGCAGCGTCGGAATTGTCTTCAAACTTTGCCACGCGCTTTTGAAAACGCGGCCGATCGATTTTGATCTCAAATCAAAACTGGATCTGGTCGCGCTCGGGACCGTTGCCGACATTGTGCCACTTCTCGGCGAGAACCGGACGCTTGTTCAGCGCGGCGCGATCGAAATTGCGAGATCGACCCGGCCGGGCTTAAAAAAGTTGATTGAAGTCAGCGGCGTGAAGCCGCCAATTTTTACCGAGGACATCGGTTATCGGCTTGGACCGCGTTTGAACGCAGCCGGACGTCTGAGCACCGCCGAAAAATCACTGCGCCTTTTGCTGACGCAAGATGGGGCCGAAGCAACTGAGCTGGCCGAATTTTTGGACAAACAAAATCGCGAGCGGCAGGAAGTTGAGAAACGAATTTTTGCGGCCGCGGAAGAGAAAATCGCGAAAGAATTCGATCCGTCACGCGATGCGGCGATTGTGGTGTTCGAGCGTGACTGGCATCCCGGTGTTCTCGGAATCGTGGCCTCTCGCATAGTGCACAAGTACCATCGGCCCGCGATTGTGATCGGTCTTGATGAGAATGGCGTCGGGAAAGGGAGCGGCCGCAGCATTGAAGGTCTCAATCTGGTGCAGACATTGACGCGATGCGCGGACAGGATCGACAAGTACGGCGGACACGAAATGGCCGCGGGGCTTACGGTTCAGGAAAAGAATCTCGATCTTTTCGCGAAACAATTCCGTCAGGTTGCGCGTGACCTTTTGTCCGATGAGGATTTGCAGCCGCGGTTGCGGCTCGATCATGAGATCAGTTTCGCGGAGTTGAACTTCGATTTTCTGGGGTGGCACGAAATGTTGCAGCCTTTTGGCAACGGCAACCCACAGCCCCTTTTTCTTGCCCGCGGCGTCGAGTCGGTCGCCGTGCCCCGCATTGTGGGCGAAAAACATTTACAGTTGCGTCTGCGGCAACACAATTATCATCAACGAGCAATCTTCTTCGGCGCAGCAGCCGATGCGCTTCCGAAGCAGCCGTGGGACATTGCCTTTCGGATTCGAGCGGACGAATACGAAGGCGAGACGCGCTTGGAGATGCGAGTGGAAGCGGTGCGTGAGGCCGCGCCGACGACTTAATGGAAATCGCCCAGCCGCTCGAGGAACTCGATTGGATCCCGCGTCCGAAAATTCTGGCGCTCCGAAGACTCGGGGTCACGACCGCGGAAGATTTGCTAACTCATTTCCCGCGACGACACGAAGATCGACATCAGTTTCCGGAATTCCCGCGCGATGGGAGCGACGTGCCGGTCTGTTTGTCTGGAGAAGTGATCAAAACGTCGCTCCGGCGTTTCGGAGGTTGGAAAAAGATCTTTGAGGCGACATTACAGGAACCGAACGCGAACGCGCTCAGTCAGCCGCTCATCTGCCGGTGGTTTAATTTGCACTACGTCCAGAAAATGATCGCCACTGGACAACAACTCGTCATCTTCGGCAAGCCGCGGCTCCGGGGAAACCGAATTTGCATGGATCATCCTGAATTTGAGGTGATTGAGAACGACGAGGAGAAGTCGATCCATCTTCGCCGGATTACGCCGATCTATCCTGCCACCGAAGGTCTTTCGCAGCGGATGCTGCGCAGCATCATTTATCGACTTCTCCAGGACCTCGACACGGCACCGATTGAACCGTTGCTGCCGGAGGACCTGAAGGACGGCGACCGCGCCGAAGCGATTCGGGCGATTCATTTCCCCGAGTCTTGGGAATCGCTCACTGCGGCACGTGAGCATTTGGTTCTATCCGAATTCTTCGCCATGCAAATGCTGATCGCGTCCCGGCGAGCCGACTCGCATGCGCGGGTGAGCGCCGCGCATTGCGGGCGAGGGGACCTCCTCGAGAAATTCCTGGGCACGCTTCCGTTTGAAATGACAACTGCCCAGAAAAAAGTCATCGCTGAGCTCGAGCAGGACCTGGCCGCGAAGCATCCGATGAATCGGCTTTTGCAGGGCGATGTGGGCTCGGGAAAGACGGTGGTCGCGATCGCAGCGATTCTGCTCGCGGTTGAGGCCGGTTATCAGGCGGCGTTCATGGCGCCGACGCAGATTTTGGCTGAACAGCATTACACTGTTTTAAGGCGCTGGCTCGAACCGCTCGGCGTCAAGTTGTCGATCCGGACTGCGGCTCGCCGGGAAGAAAATTTTTTGCCATTGCTTGAAGGCAACGAAAAGGCAGACGTGATCATTGGGACGCACGCGTTGCTCTACGAGAAGGTTTCATTTGCGAACCTCGGATTGGTGGTGATCGACGAACAGCACAAGTTCGGTGTGGCGCAGCGTGCGCGCCTGACGAGCCGCGAACCCGCGCCGGACGTGCTGGTGATGACAGCCACGCCCATTCCGCGCACGATCACCATGACCGTGTACGGCGATCTCGATGTTTCGATCTTGGACGAGATGCCGCGTGGTCGCGGCAAAATCATCACCGCCGTGCGCGATTCCTCAAAACTCGGCGAAGTGCTAAGTTTCCTGCGCAAGCAATTGGAAGCCGGGCGGCAGCTCTATGTTGTTTATCCGCTAATTGAAGAGAGTGAGAAACTCGAGGCAAAAGCGGCTGCGACGGAGTACGACCGCTGGCGCGAGCGTTTGCATCCGTACTTTTGCGAATTGTTGCACGGACGAATTCCTGGCCCGGAAAAGCAGGAAATCATGGAGCGATTTCGCCGCGGCGAAACGACGGTTCTGATCAGCACAACGGTGATTGAGGTCGGTGTCGATGTTCCAAATGCGACTGTGATGTTGGTCGAAAATGCGGAGCGATTTGGTTTGGCCCAACTCCATCAACTCCGAGGTCGCATCGGCCGCGGCGAGCACAAATCGTATTGCATTTTGCTCACCTCCGAACCGTCGTCAGAAGCGGCCGCCAAATTGGCCGTGCTCGAGAAGACAAGCGACGGTTTTGAGGTGGCCGAAGCGGACTGGGAACTGCGCGGCCCGGGTGATTTGCTGGGCACGGCCCAGAGCGGTCTGCCGGCCTTGAAAATTGGCAATCTGCGCCGAGACGCGGAATTGATGCGTCGCGCTCGGAGGGCAGCGATGTCGATCTTCGTGGCCGATCCCAAGTTGGAGTCGGCGCAGAATCAACGTTTCCAGCAGTTGATTGTCGAAAAACAGGGACGAACCTTTTCGAACGTTAGCTAAATGAAGAATCTCCTGAAATTTTTTGCCTTTGTCGCGTTGCTCAGCCTGGCGATTTCGGCGCTGTACGACTACCGCTTGAAGCATGGCGGTTTGAGTACCCTACAACGCACCACTCCGGAAAAATACACCCTCGCGTCCTCGCCGAATGTCGATCCGAAGCAGGTCGCTTCGCTGGAAGCGTTGAATCGTGAGCGCCGCGCGCTGGTCAGCGCTGTTGTGCCGTCGGTGGTGGCCGTGAAGACGACCAAGAAGATCGCGATTGAGCGTCAGAATCAGCTCGATCCGTTTGGTTTTTTCTTTCGGCGACCGCGCGGATTTCAAAATCCAAATGACGAGGCCTTAGTCCAGAATTCATTGGGTTCGGGCGTGATTGTTACGAATGAAGGTCACATCATTACCAACAATCACGTGGTCGATCAGGTGGACGAGATCGAAGTGCAGTTGAGCGATGGGCGCACCGAAAAAGCGCGCCTAATTGGGGCCGATGATCAAGTCGATCTCGCGGTCCTAAAAATTGACAACTCAGGAGTGAAGCCCCTCAAGCTCGCCGATTCCGATACCGTCCAGGCGGGCGATTTTGTTCTTGCGATCGGCAATCCATTCGGCTTCGACGAAACGGTCACGGACGGAATTGTCAGTTCCAAAGGGCGGCCGAATCGCGCCGATGTGTTCGGCGACTTAATCCAGACAAATGCCGCTATTAATCCGGGCAATAGCGGCGGTCCGCTTATCAACCTGCGTGGGGAAGTGGTGGGCATTAATACCGCGATCATTTCGCGTAGCGGCGGCTCCCAGGGGATCGGTTTCGCCATTCCGTCCAACACCGTCCGCACCGCGCTCGAGAGTTTGTTGAAGAAAGGCCGGATTATTCGTGGCTACCTCGGAATCCAGATGCGCGTTCCGCAAACGGGGCAGCCGGCGCCATCGCCAGGCGAACCGGTCGTGGTGGATGAAATCGTGCCCGGATCACCAGCCGAAGAGGCGCACCTGGAAAAAGGCGACGTGATCAAAAAATTTGACGGTCACGAAGTGAAAAGCTTTACCGATTTACGTAACCTGGTTTCGCAAGCCGACTTGAATAAAAAAGTTGAACTGGAAATTGTGCGCGCGGGAAAAACGATTGCCGTGGCAACGCAAATTAAGGAGCAGCCGGTAGGATATGAAACTGGTCGCGTGGTACCGCAACAACCGCCGGCAAAGCCGACACCGGGCGAAGAGAATAAAGGCGGCAATGGGCTCGCCGGAATCCACGTCGGTTCGCTAACTCCCGAGCTCGCGCGCCAACTGGCCCTGCCGAACGGCGTTCATGGGGTTGTGGTAACCGCGGTTGATCCGGACGCCGGTGTTGCCGATCTCCAAAAAGGCGACGTGATTGAGGAAGTGAATCAGCAACCGATTAATTCCGTGGCCGATTATAATAAAATCGTCCAGTCCGTCGATCCGGGGCAGGCACAGGTCCTGTCGGTTTGCCGGCATCGGGTGAGATCGTTTCTTGTTTTGCGCCCGCGCTGATCGCGGCAGCTGCGATATCTTAGTGGGGTCGTGGTGTTTGCGAAGCGGGAAACCGGTGAATAAACTTCTCCCCGCGAAAGTCCAACGCTCCAAAACCATTAACCAGATTATGAAAAAACTGCTGTTTGTTTGTGCGTTAACCGTCCTGCTTCTGCCCTTTGTGCCACAGGCAAAAAGCCAGGACGTTTCGGTCGATTTCTTCTATAACAACTTGAACGGCGGGAGCTGGGTCGAGGTCGGCAATTATGGCTACTGCTGGCAGCCAGACGTTGCCGTGAGCGATGCCTCCTGGCGACCGTATGCCGATGGCTACTGGGCCTACACCGATGAGGGCTGGACATGGGTGTCATACGAGGATTTCGGGTGGGCCACTTACCATTATGGACGCTGGGTCAGGCTGGCCGATTACGGCTGGGTCTGGAGACCCGGTTATGAATGGGGCCCGGCCTGGGTCTCCTGGCGCTTCGGTGGCGGTTACGCTGGTTGGGCGCCATTGCCTCCGGAAACAGAAGTGGTTTACGAAAGCCGGCCGCTCACCGGCCATCTCGACGTCGAGTTTGATATCGGTCCGGGGTATTACAATTTCGTCGACGTCCGTTACATCGGCGAGCCCGTCCTGCGTTCCCGCATTGTCGATGTTTCGCAGAACGTGACCTACATCAACCAAACGGTGAACGTCACCAACATCACTTACAAAAATAAAACGGTTTACAATTACGGGCCTGATCTCAACACCGTAAATCAGTACTCGAGCCGCCCGATCCAAAAACTGAAACTCGAACGACAGGCGAATGTCGATGTTACCGTGGCGGCAAAATCAGGCGGCCTAACGAAAGTGCAGGGCAATGCTTTAGTCGTTGCCGCTCCAATGAAAATCAACAAGTCGGCCAAGCAAATTACGCCGCCGACAGTGAAAACGAAAGTGGCGGAGAGCAGGGTTGAGCACGGTTGGTCGGTCGCTGGTGACGCCAATGCACAGACTCAACTTAAGGAAAAAATCAAAACCCAGGATTTGAAGAAGGTTCCTCCACCGACAGCCGGTGGAAACGCCGCGGCGGCAGCTGGCGCGAGTGCTTCGGGCTCGCCCTCGGCATCGTTGGCACCGGGAATGGCACCAGTTGAGAAAGGCAAACACAAAGGCAAATTTGGTGAGCAGGCCCAGCCTGGTGCGAGCTTGGCGCCCGTGGAGTCTCCTGGAGCTGGAGTATCCCCATACACTCCGGAATATGGAAAGCCGGGTAAGGGCAAACGTGCCGAAAAATTCGGTGCGACACCGCCGCCGACTGGCCCGACCGCTGGTCCCGAAGGTATGACTGCGCCGGAACGAAAGCGAAAAGGCTTTGAGCGCCAGAATGTTGGACCAACTCCGGGTGGCGCTGTCAGCCCCGGCGAAAATTTCAATCAGCCTCGGGGCAAACATAAGCAATTCGAGCAACCGCAACCTGGAATGTCACCGGCTGGTGCAACGACTCCTGGTGAAAGTTTCAATCAACCAGGCGGCAAGCATAATAAACGCATCGAGCAGCCGGCAATAACGCCATCCGGTCAAGAAGGTGGCGCTCCTGGAGCCCAGGGCGGCCCTTACGGTGAGGGTCGCGGCAAACACAAAGCTGAAGGCCTAAATCCGCCGCCGCCGAGTGGTGCACAAATGCCTGCCGGACAACCGGGCGAGAAAAAGCACGAAGGTAAAGGAAAGGGCGCGACGCCAACGCCCGGTCCACAGTAATCCGAGCTCAATCAGATGAAAACGAGCGGCCCCGGACTTTCCGGGGCCGTTTCGCGTTCAAGATAGGCAATCTGTAGCCGCTGTCGCTGACTGCGGTTTAAAGCAGTTCGGCAATCTGCACCGCGTTGAGCGCGGCGCCTTTGAGCAGTTGATCGCCCGAGACCCAAAAGGCGAGACCGTTCTCCAGCGCGCAATCGAGCCGCACTCGTCCCACTTCGCAATTATCTTTGCCCGCGACATTTAGCGGCATCGGATAACGATTCATCGGCGGCTCATCCACCAACTCCAATCCAGGCGCCTTTGCCAAAACCTCGCGAGCCTGCTCCACTGACACTTTTTTTTCGAATTCAGCACTCACGGCAACCGAGTGTGCGCGATAAACCGGAACCCGCACGCACGTGACCGACGCGCGAAATTCCGGCAAGTGCATGATCTTGCATCCCTCGTTTTGCATTTTCATTTCTTCTTTCGTGTAGCCGCTCTCGAGGAAAACATCGACGTGCGGCAGGACGTTGAACGCGATCGGATGCGGATAAACCTGCGCCGGTGATTGTCGATCTTGGGCCGCGGCTTCCACCTGATTCTTTAATTCAGCAATGGCTCGGGCGCCGCTGCCGGAAACAGCTTGATAACTCGCAGCGAAAACGCGGCGAACCCCAAATGCGCGATGCAGCGGGTAAATTGCCATCAGCGCGACTGCGGTCGTGCAATTCGGATTGGCAATGAGACCGTGATGTTCCTTTACATCCTGCCCGTTGATCTCTGGAATAACCAGGGGAACGTCCGAATCCATTCGGAAAACCGACGAGTTATCGATCACAACCGCGCCCCTTTTGCGGGCAGTCGGGACGAATTTTCGGGAAGTCTCTCCGCCCGCGCTGAAAAATGCGATGTCAACGTTGTCGAATGAATTCTCGCCGAGTTCCTCCACCATGATTGGCTTGTTCCTAAATTGAACTTTCTTTCCGGCGGATCTTCCGGATGCGAGCGCGCGCAGGTTCAAAACGGGGAAATTTCTGCGCTCCAGCACGCGCAGCAGCTCCGCGCCGACTGCACCGGTCGCGCCGACGACCGCGATGTGATATTCTTTTTTCACCGCGGCGAATTGTAAGGCCGCTCTTGAGCGATGGAAAGTGCCCGAACCAAAATCGACGTCTCCGTTCGCGATCAGCGTCTCATTTTGACGCGTGATGGCGAAGAACTCCGTTCCTATCCGATTTCCACTTCACGTTTTGGGATCGGCATTCAAGAAGGGAGCATGAAAACACCGCTGGGCAGATTTCGTATCGCGGAAAAAATCGGAGATGGCGCTGCGTCGGGAACAATTTTTAAAGCCCGCGTCGCGCTTGGACCCGATGACCCGCTTCCTGACACTGAAGATTTTGTCACTTCGCGAATTCTTTGGCTCGACGGGGTGGACGAACATAATGCCAATACGCGCGACCGGTTTATTTACATTCACGGGACGAAACATGAGGACGAAATCGGGACGCCGGCCAGCCACGGTTGTATCCGGATGCGCAACGCAGACGTGATCGAATTATTTGAGCTGGTTGATGAAACCACGCAGGTGGTCATCCGCGAATAGCTTGTACGGCAAAACATTCAAAAAAGCGTTGCTTCAATGGTGTTCCATGCCTAGAAGAACCGGAGCAACACAACCGAAAGGAGGCGAGAATAGATTGAAGTTCATCAAAGCGATCATGATCATGGCCGTTTTAGCGGGCGCTCTCAGCTTGGGAGCGTGCGCTCAACACAAAGAAGCGGCGACAACCACAACCACGGGTGCCACTCACGGGTACGCGAAGTAACCCCTTCGTCCAAGTTGTCCCCAACTGGGACGCTTTCGACAAGAAGGCCAGGTCGCTTTGGCGGCCTGGCCTTTTCTAATCATTTTACCAACGTGAATTTCAGATCAGTTCTGATCTTCGCATTGGCCGTCTGTTCGAGCACGGTCTGGGCGCAAGACTGGAAATCGGTCAGTGGCTTGCGTGACGCCCTCGTCGCGCTCGCGCCGCATAGTGTCGATCCGCACGAGGCTGAGTTGTTGTCGGTGACAGCTCACATCATGTCCCGCCAGCTTGCACGCGAATACGGCGTCACTGGAGACCCAGCGGTCCACAATTTCCTCATTAACGTTGGCGCGAAAAAGCGTGGCATCTGTGCCGATTACACCCGCGACATCGGCGCGCGCTTAAAGGAGCTTCATTTCAAGACCCTCGTCCTTCACTGGGGCGCTGCTTATGCAAAAGAATCGGACGAGAACAATGCTTTGGTGGTCACGGCCTGGAACCAGCCTTTTGCGGACGGGATTGTCCTCGATGGCTGGCGCAGAGGCGGCCGATTATTTTGGTGCCCGGTGAAAAATGACCACGAATACGAAGCTGGACGCCGCGGCTTACTTGGTCACTTGGGAGGACATCTCCATACCGGAATTACAGCATGGAGAGAGGATTTGCAGGAAACCGCCTTGCTCCAGGAAAATCAATCCGCCAAAGCAGAGCTGAAGCGCACGCGATAGGGCCGCCGCCGCCTTCCATTTGCTCGAGTTGTCACTAAAATTGGTCTCATGGAATTAAACGGTAGCCCGCTCTCACTCGAGGAGATTGCCGCCGTTGCTCATGGATACGAACCGGTGCAAATCGCGGCTTCGGCGCGCCCGCGCATTTTGGCGTCGCGCAAAGTGGTGGACGACATCGTCACGCGCGAAGCGGTGGTGTATGGCGTTAACACCGGCTTTGGCAAGCTCGCGGACGTGCGGATTCCGCCCGACGAAATCGGCGCGCTTCAACTCAATCTCGTTCGCAGTCACGCCTGCGGAATCGGCCCGCCACTATCCGAGCCGGAAGTGCGCGCGATGATGTTGCTGCGCGCAAACGTCCTCACGCTTGGATTCAGCGGCGTTCGCCCGGAAGTTATTGAACTGCTTTGTCAGATGCTCAATCGGCGCGTGCATCCATTCGTTCCGGAAAAAGGATCGGTCGGTGCAAGTGGCGATCTCGCGCCATTGGCGCATCTCGCTCTGAGTTTGATCAGCGAAGGCGAAGCGTTCTTTGCCGGAAACCGGCTGGATAGTGGCGAAGCGCTTAAGCGGGCGAAATTAAAGCCGGTGAAGTTGGAGGCCAAAGAAGGTCTCGCATTGTTGAACGGCACTCAGGCCATGCATGCCGTCGGGGGATTGTCGATCTTGCGTGGGAAACGCCTGACAAATATTGCCGATGTTGCCGGCGCGATGACGCTCGAAGGTTTGCGCGACACGCCAGCTGCATTCGATCCACGTCTGCAAGAAGCGCGGCCGCATCCCGGACAAAAAGCGGTTGCTGCTCATTTGAACTCGCTTTTACAAGAGAGCGAGATTCGAGAATCGCATCGCAAAAATGATCCGCGTGTCCAGGACGCCTACAGCGTGCGTTGCATGCCGCAAGTGCACGGCGCGGTCCGCGACGTTGTCGCTCATTGCGAACAGATTTTATCGGTCGAATCCGCGTCGGCGACCGATAATCCACTCGTGTTTGCTGACAGCGGAGACGTCGTCTCCGGTGGAAATTTTCACGGTGCGCCGCTCGCGCTCGCGTTCGATTACGCCGCGATTGCGCTCACCGATCTCATGAGTATCAGCGAGCGCCGCATCGATCGACTGGTGAATCCGGATAAGAGCGAAGGGTTGCCGGCATTTCTGGCGCGCAACGCAGGCGTAGAATCGGGTTTCATGATCGCGCATGTCGCTGCGGCCTCGCTGTTAAACGAAGCGCGTGTGCTTGCGCATCCGGCCAGCGTCGACAACGTGACAACCTCAGGGGGGAAAGAAGATCACGTTTCAATGGGAATGACCAGCGCGCTGAAATTGCGGTCGATTGTTGATCTTGCCGAGAATTCGTTCGCGATCGAATTGCTCGCCGGCGCCGAAGCGCTTGAACACCGCCACCCATTGCACGCCGGCAAAGGTGTCGAACGCGCCTTTAAACTCGTTAGGGAAGTCGCCAAACCGCTGACAGCAGATCGGGCACTGTCAGGTGACATCGCGCGGGTGGCCCAGAAGATTCGGGCCGGCGCATTCGACGATTTATGAGCGGGAAACGATCCGCCAGTCCGGCTCGGACCATTCGCGCGCCGCGCGGGACCGACTTGAGTTGTAAAGGCTGGCATCAGGAAGCCGCGATGCGGATGCTGATGAACAATCTCGATCCGGACGTCGCAGAGAATTCGGATCAGCTCATCGTTTACGGCGGGACCGGTCGGGCGGCGCGGAGTTGGGATGCATTCGATACGATCGTTCGCTCGCTCCGCGAATTGAAAAACGACGAATCCTTGCTCATTCAATCAGGCAAGCCCGTGGGAAAATTTCGAACCCACGACGAAGCGCCGCGCGTTCTGATCGCGAATTCGAATCTCGTTGGACAATGGAACAATTACGCCGAGTTCAACCGTCTCGAGCGTCTCGGATTGACAATGTACGGCCAAATGACCGCCGGCTCATGGATTTACATCGGCAGCCAGGGAATCGTGCAGGGCACGTTCGAAACCTTCGCCGCCGCCGGACGAAAGCATTTCGGCGGCTCGCTCGAAGGAAAATTTGTTTTAACCGGCGGTCTCGGCGGAATGGGCGGCGCGCAACCGCTTGCCGCTACCATGAACGGCGCCGTTTTTCTCGGCGTCGAAGTAGATCCGGTGCGAATCGAGAAAAGACTGAAGAGCGGCTACTGTGATAAGATCGCGCGCTCGCTCGATGACGCGTTGAAGTTGATCGAAACAGCGCGCAAAGATCGACAATCGATTTCGGTCGGGCTTGTCGGGAATTGCGCCGATGTTTTACCGGAAATTGTGAAGCGCGGCGTTGTTCCCGATGTTCTGACCGACCAAACCAGCGCGCACGACGCGCTCAACGGGTATGTGCCGCACGGAATACAGCTGGCGGACGCGCTCGCGTTGCGGAGAAAGAATCCGGACGAATACATCGAGCGCGCGATGCAGTCCATGGCGGTTCACGTCGAGGCGATGCTCGCGTTGCAAAAGAAAGGCGCGATCACTTTTGATTACGGGAATAACATTCGCGCGCAAGCGCAGAAGGCTGGTGTCAAAAACGCGTTCGACATTCCCGGTTTCGTTCCGGAATACATTCGCCCCCTTTTTTGCGAAGGGCGCGGCCCGTTTCGTTGGGTGGCATTGAGCGGAGAGCCGGAAGACATCGCGCGCACAGACAAGCTCGCACTCGAATTGTTTCCCAAAAACGAAACGCTCATGCGCTGGATGAAACTGGCGAAACAGCGGATCCATTTTCAAGGATTGCCCGCGCGGATTTGCTGGCTCGGTTACGGCGAACGCGCCGAGTTTGGCGTGGCTATGAACGAGCTTGTGAAGCGCGGGGAGATCAAAGCACCGGTCGTGAT
Source organism: Verrucomicrobiota bacterium (assembly GCA_003218705.1). GTDB lineage: Bacteria > Verrucomicrobiota > Verrucomicrobiia > Chthoniobacterales > UBA10450 > AV40. The sequence goes on from QHOI01000157.1 coordinate 44,409, forward strand.
CGGGCGCGATCATCTCGACGCCGGCTCAGTTGCTTCACCAAATCGCGAAACCGAAGGGATGATCGATGGCAGTGACGCGATTGCCGATTGGCCATTGCTCAATGCGCTCATCAACACCGCTGCCGGTGCATCTTGGATTTCAATTCATAACGGCGGCGGAGTCGGCATCGGTTACTCGCAACATGCCGGAATGGTCGTTGTCGCCGATGGCAGCGAAAACTCCAAGCGGAGATTGGAGCGCGTTCTCACGAGCGATCCGGGAATGGGCGTCCTGCGCCACGCCGATGCGGGTTATCCACGCGCAATCGATTTCGCGGCCAAGAACAAGATCGACATCCCGATGCAGCCCAAGCCGCGCGATTGAGCATGGAAAAACTAATTGAGTGCGTACCGAACTTTTCGGAAGGGCGCGACGAGGATGTGATTCGACAGATCTCCGACGCGATTAAGTCGACTGACGGCGTTTCGCTGCTCGATGTGGATCCTGGCGCGACCACGAATCGCACCGTTGTCACTTTTGTCGGCAGTCCGGAAGCCGCGGTTGAAGCGGCGTTTCGCGGAATTCAGAAAGCGGCGGAGCTGATCGACATGCGCAAACACAAAGGAGCGCATCCACGCATGGGCGCGACCGATGTCTGTCCGTTTATTCCGGTGAGCAATGTCAGCTGGGAGGAAGCGATCGCTTGCGCGCAGAAATTGGGAAAGCGGGTCGGCGAAGAATTAAAGATCCCAGTTTATCTCTACGAGAAGGCAGCGAAAGATAAATCGCGATCGAATCTCGCGGTCGTTCGGACCGGCGAATACGAAGGTTTCGCCGAAAAAATCAAAAAACCGGAATGGAATCCCGACTTTGGTCCGGCAAAACTTAACGAGAAAGCAGGCGCGACCGCGATCGGTACGCGCGAATTTCTTGTAGCATACAACGTCAATCTAAATACCAAATCGGTGCGACGCGCCAACTCGGTTGCGTTCGATGTTCGCGAACAGGGAAGATTCAAAACGGAAGATGGTACTCCTTCGGGAAAAAGGGTTCTCGATGCAAAGGGCGAGCCGGTCCGCATGCCCGGAATGTTGAAGCACGTGAAAGCGATTGGTTGGTTCGTGAAGGAGTATGGGATCGCGCAGGTGTCGATGAATCTGACCAACATCGAGGAAACACCGTTGCACGCTGCGTTCGAGGCCTGCTTCGAAGCCGCGAACAAGCGAGGCCTCCGTGTCACCGGTTCGGAAATTGTCGGCATGGTGCCGAAGAAATGTCTGACCGATGCCGGACGCTATTTTTTGCGGAAGCAGAAATGGTCGGAAGGCGCTTCCGAAGAAGAATTGATCGACATCGCAGTCCGCTCGATGGGCTTGAGCGAATTGAAACATTTCGATCCGAAAGAAAAAGTGATTGAATTAAAGATTGAATCCGATTCGAAATCGCTTGTGAAAATGAATCTGCGTGAATTTTGCAACGAAACCCTGAGCGATTCGCCCGCGCCGGGCGGCGGCTCGGTTGCGGCATTGATGGGCGCGCTCGGCGCGTCGCTTGGCGGAATGGTAGCGAATCTCTCAGCGGGCAAACGCGGCTGGGACGATAAGCTGGAATATTTCAGTCAGTGGGCGGTGAAAGCGCAGCAGCTCAAAGACGAATTGCTACGGCTGGTCGATGAAGACACCGTCGCTTTCAACAAAGTGATGGCCGCTTTCGCGCTCCCAAAACAATCCGTTGAGGAAAAGGCTGCGCGCACAGCCGCGGTCGAATCAGCGACGAAGTACGCGGCGGAGATTCCGTTAAAAGTGATGGAGACGGCGGCAAAGTCCTACGAACTGCTGGCGGAAATGGCGGAGAAGGGAAATCCGAATTCGATTTCGGATGTTGGCGTCGGTATTTGCGCGACGCGTGCCGGCATCGATGGCGCGGCGCTTAACGTTCGAATTAATCTCGCAGCGTTGAAGGATGAAAAATTTAAGTCCGATCTTCAGAAGAAAGTTCGTAAGTTACAGGCTGGTTCAGAGTCCGAGTTCAAGAAGATCGATCAGATCGTGCAGAGCAAACTGACTTGAAGTCTCTCGCTCTTCTCCACGCATCGGAGCTGGTCACGTTGGCGGGTCCGAAACGTCCACGCCTTGGCAAGGAATTGTCCGAGCTGGCAATTATTCGCGACGGCGGAATGCTGATTCGCCATGGCAAGATCGACATCGTCGGACCGAGCGATGAAATCGAGAAGAAAGCGGGCGACGCGGAGATTATCGATCTTGGCGGGCGGCTAGTGCTTCCCGGATTTGTTGACGCGCACACCCATTTGGTTTTCGCGGGAAATCGATTGGACGATTTCGAGCGGCGCGCCCGTGGCGAAAGCTATGAGCAAATCGCCAAGGTTGGTGGCGGAATTTGGTCAACGGTCGAGAAAACGCGCGCCGCGACCGAGGACGAACTTTTCGCGCAGACGAAAAAGCATGCGGGTTGGTTTCTGAAATGCGGCACGACAACGGTTGAAGCGAAATCAGGCTACGGACTTACACTCGACGATGAGCTTAAGATTTTGCGCGTGATGCAGCGATTGAATCA
>QHOI01000158.1 GCA_003218705.1 Verrucomicrobiota bacterium
TGAGACGACTTCGAACATCATTTCGAAATCGATCTCCATCGGCACCGGTCGCGCGACTTATCGCGGACTCGTTCATGTGCCAAAGCACTTGAAGCATTGCAAGAACAACACGGAGTGCGACGCGCTTCTCATTAACTCCACCAGCCGGACCGACACGTATCCGGCGATCACCGTCCGCGGCACCGGCAACTCCGTGCAACACGAAGCCAGCGTCTCGCAGGTCAGCGCCGAGCAAATCTTTTACATGCAACAGCGCGGCTTGAGCGAAGCGCAGGCGATGAGTTTGAGCGTGAACGGCTTCGTCAACGATCTCGTCCGCCAGTTTCCGATGGAATACTCGGTCGAGCTGAAACGATTGATCGAGCTCGAGATGGAAGGCTCGGTTGGGTAATTTCTCGCGTCAATAATTTTGATGAACCGGCGGTCTGAGGACCGCCGTTCTTATCTAATGTCCTCAATCGCTCCTGCTGAAATCGTAAGCTCGAAAGCAATCCTCTCGGGTCCGATCGAATCGGGCGATTTGCCGCACTGGTTCCGCGAACAACAGCGTGCTGCGTGGAAAAAGTTCGAATCGATTCCGCGACCCACGCGAAAAGATCAGGCCTGGCGATTTTCCAATGTCGATCTTCTTGATCTGGTGCCGTTCAAGTTCACCCCCGAGCTCTCGGACGACGATCGCCGCAACGTTTTGCAATACTCGCACGGGCTGGACGAATTCTCCGGCCGCATGATTTTTGCCGGTGATCAGCTGGTCGAGCGCAATATTGTTTCGGAAGAGTTGAAAAAACGCGGCGTCATTTTTCAACCGCTCGAACGCGCCATGGTCGAGCATACCGATCTTTTCCGAAAATATTTCATGTCGACTGAAGCTTCCCTGGGTTCGGCGAAGTTCGCGGCGCTTCATCAGGCGCTCGTCTCGTCGGGCACGTTTTTGTTCGTCCCGCGGGGCGTCGAAATTGAAGCGCCAATCGAAATTTTCCACTGGTTACGTGGCGAAAATGTGTCGGTATTTCCGCACCTGCTTCTCGTTGCTGACGAACTGGCAAAAGTTACAGTCGTCGAGCATTTTCGCTCGTGTGATCAGCGCGCGCCCGGTTTCGCCTGTGGTGTAAACGACCTGATCGCAGGCCCCGGCGCTAAAGTCACTTATGTTTGCGCGCAGAACTGGGGAAACAACGTGGTCGCCTTGCAAATGAATACGACCGCGGTCGATCATGGCGCGTCCGCGATGAGTTTGAATCTGAATCTCGGCTCCAGGTATTCGCGATTCGAAAGTCTGAGTCGCCTCGTGGGCGAAGGCGCGCGCAGCGATCTGCTTGCGGTCGCAGTGGCCATGAACGAACAGGAATTCGACGCTCGCACGTTGCAGGATCACATCTCGCCGCAGACCGCCAGCGATCTCCTTTATAAGAATGCCCTCGACGATCGTGCCCGTTGCACGTTCGGGGGACTGATCCGGGTCGAACCGCACGCCCATTTCACCGACGCCTATCAAAAAGTTCGCAATCTTCTGCTGAGCGACGATTCCGAAGCGAACTCAATGCCCGGCTTGGAAATTCTGGCCGACAACGTCCGTTGCACCCACGGCGCGACTTCCGGCCAGATCAACGAAGACGAAATGTTTTATCTCCATTCGCGTGGTATCCCGACAAAAGTCGCCCAACGCCTCATCGTTACCGGCTTCCTCAACGAAGTCATCCAGCGCCTGGATCAGCCATCAATCGCCGACTATTTGCGGGGATTAATCGACCAGAAATTTGGGCGTAGCCGATAACCGGCCGTCTCGCGAGTCTCCGAGAATTCTTTTGCATCACCGGTTGGGGGTGTTGTATTTTGGTTCCCCTTTTCAGCTGCCATGGATGTAAGCGGACATATCGGCGCAATCCTGAATCAGAAGAGCGGCAATATTTTCTCGATCGAGCCGGACGCGACTGTGTTCAAAGCCATCGAGCTGATGGCGGACAAGAATGTCGGCGCGCTCCTCGTGATGGAAGGAGAAAAATTAGTCGGAATTATCTCTGAACGCGATTACACCCGGAAAGTTTTTGTCCGCGGGAAATCTTCCAAGGAGACCCGGGTTGATGAAATCATGTCGTCGAACGTTTCGACAACGAAGCCCGGAGAAAGCGTTGATGAATGTCTGCGCTTGATGACCGAGAAACACATTCGTCACCTCCCTGTGGTCGAGGACGGTAAAGTGATCGGGATTATTTCCATCGGCGATCTGGTCAAACACGTGATCTCCTGCCAAAGCGCGACCATTGCGCATTTGGAAAACTACATCAGCGGCGGATACAGCGGCTAATGCCGGACGGCGGACAGCGTCCGCGGCTACAAGGACCAGACGGTTTTCCCGTTCACAATCGTGCGCACGGCACGCCCTTTTAATTTCCAGCCATCGAACGGAGAGTTGCGCGACAGGGATTGGAACTGGTCGGTCCTGACCGTCCATTCCAAGTCTGAAGCGATCAACGTCACGTCGGCCGGCGCGCCAACTGACAATGTACCGGCATCGAGTTTAAGAAGTTTCGCCGGCTCGAGCGTGTACATCTTGATCAAACGCACGATGTCGATCTTGTGATGCTTGTGCACGAGCTGATCGATGAAAATTCCAAGCGCGGTTTCGAGACCGACGATCCCAAACGGCGCCTGGTCGAACTCCACTTCCTTTTCAAACCCGGCATGCGGCGCGTGGTCCGAGCACAGAATCGAGAGCGTGCCGTCGGCAATTCCTTCCAAGATTGCATCGACATCAGCCTTTGATCGCAGCGGTGGATTCATTTTGTAGTTGGTGTCGAAGTTTTGGATCGCTTCATCAGTCAGCGCGATGTGGTGCGGACAAACTTCGCCGCTAATTTTGACTCCGCGTGCCTGCGCTTCACGGATCAAGCGCACGCTTCCAGCGGCGCTAATGTGTTGGCAGTGAATGTGATGATCGCAAAGTTCTGCCAGCAAGATATTCCGCATCACGATCGCTTCTTCGCCGGCGGCCGGCCAGCCGGGCAAGCCGAGGAGCGTGCTCCAATAGCCTTCGTTCACCACGCCGTTCCCGACCAAATTGTAATCCTGGCAATGATCGAGCACGGGCAATCCGACCATGCGTGCGTACTCCACTGCGCGCCGCATCAATTCGTGATTTTGGACGCAATGACCGTCGTCAGTGATCGCGACGACGCCGGCTTGGCCTAATGAACCGATCGGTGCGAGCTCTTCGCCCGCGATGTTCTTCGAGATCGCGCCGGTCGGTAGAACATTGACAGACGCGGTTCGGTTCGCGCGATCCTTGATCCAGGCAATCGTCGCTGGATTGTCGGCTGCGGGCAAAGTGTTCGGCATGCAGACAATGGTCGTGAATCCGCCCGCCGCCGCGGCGTGCGCGCCGGATGCGATCGTTTCCTTGTGGCCGAAACCCGGCTCGCGCAGATGGACATGCATGTCGATCAAGCCTGGGGCGACAATCAATCCTTTTGCATCAATCGTTTCCGTCTTTTGATTCTTGATCGCGGATTGGTCCGCGATTCTTTCATCGACAATCGTAAGATCGACAACCTCATCGCGCTTGTTGGCCGGATCGATCACGCGGCCGTTGCGAATAATGATCGCGCTCACGCGGCGATTCCTCCGCAGAGGTAAAGAACGGCCATCCGGACGGCGAGGCCGTTGGTGACCTGATCAAGAATCACGCTCTGCAAGCCGTCGGCCACTTCGCTGTCGATCTCGACGCCGCGATTGATTGGGCCCGGATGCATGACCAGGCAATTCGGCTTTAGCAATTTCGCGCGCTCTTTTGTTAACCCGAATAGCGTGGTGTATTCGCTGATTCCCGGGAAATATTCCTTACGTTGACGCTCGTGCTGGATCCGCAACAGGTTCACCACATCGGCGTCTGGCAGCACTTTGTCGATCTGGTTTGAAACGGTGACACCGAGTTTTTCGAACTCGCGCGGGACGAGCGTGCTCGGTCCCACGAGCGTGACCCGCGCACCGAGCTTCGTCAGGCCAAAAATGTTCGAGCGCGCGACGCGACTGAACAAAATGTCGCCGACGATCACGACGTGGAGGTTGTCGATCCTGCCCCGCTTCTCCCGGATCGTGTACATGTCGAGGAGACCTTGAGTCGGGTGTTCATGCGCGCCGTCGCCGGCGTTGATCACGCTCGACTTCAATCGTTGCGCCAGAAATTGCGCTGCGCCGGCGGAACTGTGGCGCAAGACGAGGATGTCGGCGTGCAACGCCTCAAGATTCCGCGCGGTGTCCTTGAGTGTTTCGCCTTTGGTTAGACTGGACGTTGTCGCGGAAATGTTGATCACGTCCGCGCTGAGACGAAACGCGGCCAGCTCGAACGAGGTACGCGTGCGCGTGCTGGGTTCGACAAAGAAGTTGACCAGCGTTTTACCGCGAAGCGCCGGGACCTTCTTGATCTCGCGAGTGCCGACCTGTTTGAAGGCGTCTGCGGTCTCGAGAATGAAATTGATCTCGTCCGCAGAGAGTTCGCGAAGCCCGAGCAAATCTTTGCGATTCCAATTCATCTCATTCTTTAAACAGCCAGACCGCATCTGGTTCCTGGTCGACGTTTTGGAGACGGACTTGAATTTGTTCGCGGGTGGCGGTCGGCAAATTTTTGCCGACGTAATCGGCGCGAATCGGCAACTCGCGGTGGCCGCGGTCGACCAGCGCGGCTAGTTGGATTCGCGCGGGCCGGCCGAAAGAGCTGATCGCGTCCATCGCGGCGCGCACGGTGCGACCCGTGAAAAGAACATCATCGACAATGATGACCGTGCGATGCTCGAGCGGCAGCGGCAGTTTCGAGGCGTGCACCATCGGCAACTCGGCGCGCGTGCCGACGTCGTCGCGGTGCATCGCGACGTCGATGGTGCCGGTCTCGATGTCGATCTTGGCAACGTCGCGGATGAATTCGGCGAGTCGGTGTGCGACCTCCACTCCGCGCAGTGGAATTCCGGCAAGCACGACCGATTTCAAGTCGGCGTTTTGCTCGATAATTTCGTGGGCGATCCGCCGCAGCGCGCGCCAGATCGCTTCCGCGTCCATGATCGGGACACCCGAGGTCCGAGCCGGACTGGCAATATGTTTTTTGTCGTCCATTTGCATCCTTGGCGACCTCGCAGGATCGCTTTAAAGGAGCCGAAAATAAATCAGGAGGCTGCTTTTTCTGTGCGAGCCTCCTTCATTCGCCGCTCCCGCCAATGGGAGCGATGTTTCACGATCCAATCGAGGAGCGCTTTTTCAAAGCCGATGTCCTTGCCGGCTTTTTCACTCTCGATCCATTTATGCTTCAAAATCTCTTCGCGTTCGGCCAGGAACTCTTTGTAGAGGACCGAGTTCTTAACGAACTGCGATTTGTCTTTCTCGACTTCGGCAACCGGCATGTCGACAGCTTTTTCCATAAAAACGAGAATCAGTCAATACAAAGTGAATAACTTGTTGGTAAGGTATGACGTAGCATCACCCATACCTATTTAAAATTACGCCGCAGAATCCGTTAAGCCAGTGCCTCGCGAATCCGCTGGGCGATCGTCATAAACTCCACAGCCACAGGAGACTGTCGATCTTGCCCGACGATTGGCTGCCCGCGGTCCGCCGCCTCACGCGTTGCAATGTCGATGGGGACTTGGCCGAGCAACGGAACCCGGAGGCGCTTCGCTTCGCGTTCGCCGCCACCGCTGCCGAAGATGTCGTATCGCTTGTTATCCGAAGGCGAAACGAAATAGCTCATGTTTTCAACCAGTCCGAGCACGGGAACATTGACCTTTTCAAACATGGTGGCCGCCTTGCGCGCATCGATCAGCGCCACTTCCTGTGGCGTCGTGACAATGATAGCGCCGGAAAGCGCGACGGTTTGAACGATCGTCAGTTGAATGTCGCCGGTGCCTGGCGGCAGATCGAGCACCAGAAAATCAAGTTCGCCCCAATCGACCTGACGTAAAAATTGTTGAGTGTAACGCGTCACCATCGGCCCGCGCAAAATGGCAGGTGAGGTATCGTCGAGCAAAAAGCCCATCGACATCAGCTTGAGATTGTACTGTTCGACCGGGATGATTTTGTTTTCGTCGGTCGCGGTGGGTCGCTCTCGCGTCCCGAACATCAGAGAAATACTTGGACCGTAAATGTCGCAGTCGCACAAACCGACGCGCGCTTTGGTTTGCTCAAGGGCGACGGCGAGGTTTGCCGCGACGGTAGATTTTCCAACGCCGCCTTTGCCGCTCGCAATCGCGATGACGTGCTTTATTCCCGGAATTCGGGTGGCGCCAACACTCGCGCCCGCACCGGCTGGAGGCGCGTGGATATCGATCAAAACTTTTGCGCTGAGAACACCATCGAGGTCGCGCAAGATTTTTTCGGAATCGTTTTTTATGGTCGCCGGAATATTGGGATCGTTGGTGGCAAGTGCGAGCTGCACTTTGACTTCACCGCGATCAATCTGGACACCTTTAACGAGACCGAACGATACAATGTCGCGGCTAAATCCAGGATAACGGACCGAGCGCAGCGCATCGCGAACTTGTTCTTCTGAAATCGACATTGCCGAAACCTAGGCCGCTGGCGTGGCCAGTAAAGATGCGGCCAGGTCTTCTATGCTTGAAACATTCACGCGTTCCGGACAGCATCGCGGCATGAAGAAACAAATCTCAGTTGTTATCGCTGTCACGGCGGTCGCGCTGCTTGGGGGATGCGCCATGTTCCAAGAGAGCGGACAATCCGCACTGGTCGGAACGTGGACGAATTCGCTCGGCACAGTTTGGGCGATCAAGGCCGACGGCACATTCGATGTCGATCTTAAGCATCATGGAAGACGTGATGCGTGGGGGACCTATACTGTGCAGGGCGATCAGGCCACTTTCCAGCGTACCGGTGGAGTGAAACCGAAAGGCTGCGAAGGACCGGGCGTCTACAAGTTCAAACGGACGGACGACACGTTGCACTTCACGTTGGTCAGCGACCAGTGCAAGTTGCGCCAGAAAAACGTGCTGCAGTCATGGAAGCCGTGGAAGAAAAAATAACTTTCCGCCGTTAGGCGTCACCAGATGTCGATCTTGCCAATTGTTTGTGCACGCCGTTAGTGAAGAAGATCCGTTCGCGCTCGATGTCGGCGCCGCGCTTGGAAAAGAAATCCCGCAGCTCCGATGTAAGATAATCGCCATTCGGTAGTGGATTGAGCGTGAGATAGATTTTGCCGCCAGGCGCGAGTCGCCGTTGAAGATCGCGAAGAAGAAAATCCCATTCGCCTGGTCCCCAGCGCGAGTTCGTCGCCCGATATCGATCAAAACCGATCGAAAACGCGGTGATCCAATCGAATTGCTGGTGAAGATTCGGGAGCGACTCGAACGGTTGAATTCTGAAAACCGTTCGTGGCACGCGGAAAACTTCGAGCAGTTCCTTGAAGAGAGACGATTCGTCAAGGTCGAGGCCAAGAACGGAATGACCGAATCGTTTCAGAATGAACAAAAAAAAGCCACCACCACAGCCTAGATCGAGGACGCGTTGGGGCGGCGAGCGATGCAGTTTCAAATCCTGGACTCGCTCACGATTAACGCGTAGCCATTGATCGACATCGGCATATTTCTCGCCGGCGTAACGTTTTTGGATTTCGGCGAGCCGGTTTTGATCAAGGCCAGCGAGAACGGGCCCCAAGGGCAATCGAAAAACCGAACGCTGCGCTCTTCGCCAGCCTCGCCGGTAGGTTTCCCGGCGCGCGAGCTTCGCGAGTTTCCGATGCAGCTTCATGGGAGTGCCTCTGCGATCTCACGTAGCAATCCGGGTCCGCGATAGATCAGTCCGGTATAGATTTGGAGAAGTCGCGCGCCGGCTTCGATTTTCTCTCGTGCGGAATCCGCGTCCATAATTCCACCGGAGGCAATGATGGGTATTGTTGATCTGGCGGCGATCTCGCGAACAAGAGCGGTGGATTTCCCCCGCAACGGCGCGCCGCTCAATCCGCCTTGCTCGTCTTGGGCGGCGGGAATCGATGAATGATCGACGGTTGTATTAGTAGCGATAATCCCGGCGACCTTGTTGGTTGCGCACGTTGAAACGATGGCGTCGAGTTCGGATGGCGCCAAATCCGGCGCAATTTTAATCAAGATTGGTTTACGGCTGATGAGATTCTGTTCGCCAATCGCCGAGAGTAATTCGGAAAGCGCATCCGCTCCCTGCAACTCGCGCAAGCCGGGTGTATTCGGTGAGCTGACATTGAGGACGATGTAATCCGCGAATTCACGCAGAAGCCGGAACGAATAGAGATAATCTTCAGTGGCCTCGGTTAGCGGCGTGCTCATCGATTTTCCAATATTGATTCCAACAGGCACTTCCGGCCAACGACTGCTTCGCCGCAATTTGCGTAATCGTCGTGCGATCGCGTCGGCGCCCTCGTTATTGAATCCGAGCCGGTTGATCAACGCGTTTTGTTTGGGGAAACGAAAGATTCGCGGCTTCGAATTACCCGGCTGCGCTTTCGCCGTTACCGTGCCGATCTCGATAAAACCAAACCCGAGTGCCGCCCATGCCGGCAGCGCGACGCCGTTTTTATCGAGACCGGCGGCGAGGCCGATTGGGTTTGGAAAATTCAGACCGAAGAGTTTTTTCGGGCTGGCCGGTGGCTGAAAAGGATTCAGGGCGTGCAGGGTAAGATCGACATGCGAGGCTGCGCGCAGGCTTTCGATTGTGAACCGGTGAGCGATTTCGGCATCAATTGAAAAGAGAAGCGGCCTAACGAATCGCTCGTAGGCGTCCTTCATTTGCCGATGCAGAATTGGCCGAAGACCGAATCCAGAATTTGTTCGACACCGACCGTGCCGATCACTTCGCCCACTGCTTCCAAAGCCTCGTTCAGGTCAACCGACAGATACTCAGGTGAGAATGTTTTGTCCAAGGTCTTTCGCGCGCGATCACACGCTTCCAGAGCGCGGCGCAAGCAATCACGATGACGCATATTGATGGCGAGCGCGTTTTCCGGTCGCAAATTTTGTTTGCTGATCCGCGAAAGAATTTCGTTCTCAAGAGCCCCCAAGCCATCGCCGGTTAGGCAAGAAACCCGAAGCGCATTGGTGTTTTTCCATTCCGGATGTTCGGGCAGGTCGCACTTGTTCAGCACGAGGAGTTCGTTCCCATTCGCGTTCTGCTCAAAATGCGCCGGGGGCGCTGCATTTCGATCGATAATGTGCAGCCGCAAGTCAGCTTTTTGCAGGGAACGCTCGGTGCGTGCAATTCCCTCGCGCTCGATATCGGATGTCGATGTTCGAAGGCCGGCGGTATCCAGCAAACGAACCGGAACCCCGCACAAATTGATGGTTTCTTCGATCGTATCCCTTGTTGTGCCGGGAGCATCGCTCACAATTACGCGTTCGTAACCGAGGAGGCGATTGAGCAGGCTGGATTTGCCGGCGTTGGTCGCTCCATAAATCACGACTCGGACTCCGTCGCGCAAAATGCGGCCGTGATCGGCAGTTGCAAGAAGCGCGGCAATTTGTTCACGAACTGAGTCGAGTCGCACGCGCAATGAATTGCCTTCGTCCGGCGCGATTCCTTCCTCTGAAAAATCGATTGAGGCTTCAACGTGAGCGAGAAGATCGACCAGAGAGTCGCGAATCCCTTTGATTTGTTCGCCCAGCTTGCCTTCCAATTGTTCAGTGGCGGAGCGCAAAGCGAGATCGGTGCGGGCCCGAATTAAATCGATGACGGCTTCGGCTTGGGTCAGATCCATTTTGCCATTCAGAAAAGCGCGCTCGGTAAATTCGCCGGGGCGCGCACCGCGTGCACCGGCGTGCAAACAGGCTTCGAGAACTTTGGCCGTCACGAGCGTTCCGCCATGGCAACTGATCTCGACAATATCCTCGCCGGTGTAACTGGCAGGCGCGCGATGGATCGACATCATCACTTCGTCGATCAAGCCGCCTGATTCAGTGACGATGTCGCCGAAGTATTGAATATGAGAAGCGAATCGTGACGGTCTTTTCTTGCCCCGAAAAATTTTCTCCGCAATTGAAACCGCAGCCGGACCGGAAATTCGAACAAGCGCGATAGCGCCTTCGCCCGGCGGGGTTGAAATCGCGGCGATGGTTTCGGTTGCGATCAAATGAGAATCGTCCCGCGCCGAAGATGTCGATCTTACGAGAGCACGTCCTTCAAGACTGCGATGCATTTTTCGTTTTGCTCCATTGTGCCCACGGTGATGCGAATCCACTCGGGCAGGTTGTAGCCGCGCAGCGGCCGTACGATGATTTTTCGGGCGAGCATCTTCTTAAAAACGGTTGGTCCATCGCCCACATTGACGAAGACAAAATTTCCCGCGCTCGGAATATATTTTAATTTCATTGCGCTAAATTGCTCCTCGAGAAACGCGCGGCCAGCATCGACGATTCGCTTGGATTGAAGGACGTGCTCGGAATCTTCGAGCGCTGCGATGGCGCCAATTTGGCCGATCCCGTTTACGTTGAACGGCTGCCTGGTTTTCTGGAGGACTTCAATCAGGCTTCGAGACGCGATCCCATAGCCGACGCGCAGACTGGCCAAACCGTGAATTTTCGAAAACGTGCGTAAAATGACAACATTTTGACCATTGCTCACGTGACGAAGGGTATTGGGTGGATCGTCCAGAAACTCAAAATAAGCTTCGTCCACCACCGTGATGACCTCGTCCGGCACCCGCGTCAGGAAGTTGTCGATCTTCTCCTGCTCAATCAAGAATCCGGTTGGGTTGTTCGGATTGGCAATGAAGATGATTTTAGTTTTCGGCGTGATCGCGCTTAACATTGCCTGCAAATCGGGCTGAAAATTTGCCGTCGGCGTTTCAATGGTGCGGGCATCAAAAAGCTGCGCGATGAGTTTGTAAGCAATAAAGGCGTACTCAGGGACAATCACCTCGTCGCCGCGATCAAGAAACGCGTGGCCGATGAACTCGATGATCTCGTTGGAGCCGTTTCCGAGAATAATATTCTCGCTGCCTAATCCCAATCGCCTCGCGATGGCCTCACGCAAATAGACACCGCTGCTCTCGGGATAGAGCTGCGCCGATTCAATCGCGGCGCGCATCGCCGCCACGGCCTTTGGAGACGCGCCGAGAACGTTTTCGTTGGAAGCGAGCTTGATGATCTCGCCCGGATGCGCCCCGATCTCATGCGCTGTCTCTTCAATCGGCTTACCCGGTTCGTATACCGCGAGGTCCCGCAATTGCCGGTTTGCTCTGTCCCAGATTGATGTCACGCGATCAATCTAGACGCAATTGAGGACCGAATAAAAGCCGCTGCGCAACATAGAAGCACTCGCCGGGAACGGGAGTACAGGGTGAATCCAACCGACTAACGCGCCTAGCCAAGTTTCTATCGACAGTGGCGTGAGAAAACCCGCAAGAAGCCGGTTTTTTTGCTTGCGTTTGAGGGGCGGTTTCCGGTAAAAACGTGCCGGGGTCAGACTGGCAGTTATAGGTGGCATAGAAATTGTCATTGACGGTCAAGACGCAATTATGATAAATATGGTAATCATGGAAACCGCCGCCATGATAACTCGCCGCCGAGCAAAGGATAATCGCAACATGAACACTATTAGGGTCTTTTCACTCAGCGCCCTGCTTATTGCAGCAGCCGCGCTTTTACTCGCTACCAGCGCGCACGCCACCATCGTCGATTTAACGACCAGTGCCAACGCCAGTGGTGACATCAATGGTGCTCTATTCTTCGCCAGCGACCAGCAAGCAGCCGGCACAGGCTTCATTGATCCGTTTCTGCGCGTTCAAGCCAGCCCGACGGAACAAGGCTACAATACCGATGGCGGTTTTCCGTTCGACGACAAAAATCCGCACAACTTCCAGCACAGCGTGCTCCTGTCCTCTCTGATGCAGTTCAACCTTAACGGCATGGAGTATTTCAAATTCACGTTGGACGCGAATCAGTCCGGGGCTTCGAACCACACTTTCACGATGACTCAATTACAGATCTACACCGCGAACAGCGGTTCGTTATTGCCGACATCACTAAACGCCGATGGCACAATTGCGTTGGGCAGTCTGGTTTACAATATGAATGCGGGCGGCACCACGAACACAGTTGTCACTACCGCGACGGGCAGCGGCAAATACGATGCGGTTGTTTACGTTCCGGTGAGCCTTTTCAACCTGTCGGACAAATTCGTCTATCTCTTTTTCGCAGGTCAGGGCAACGGCGGGTTTGAGGAATGGAATGCGGCCACCGAGGTCAATCCAATTCCGGAAGCGAGCACGTTTTTCCCAATCATCGGTTTGTTGGCGGCGGTTTTTTCGACGCAGTTCGTGCGGCGCCGGCAACTGCAGCAAGTTTCGAAATAGTCGAGCATTCTGCTTTCAGAAGCTCCTTGTTTGGCATAGGCAGCGGAGGCGACAAGAATATGTCGCCTCCGCTTTGCTTTACAATACTGTCGCCGCGGACTTGCCGGATTGACCTTCGACGCGATTGGACAAATACCGCGCCGAGACTGAGATCGTTGACTGCCCTGTTCGGAAGCGAGCGCCAGGGAAGTGTTACCGGATATCTTCGATGTAGCTAGCGACCTGGTAATCAATCGGAATACTGTTGATGATTTCCTTGTCATAATGAAACCCGGTATTGCCGTTACCAGTAAAGCTGTTACAGACGATCGCGCCAAAGATGTCTGGATTGCCGATCATACTCATGCTAGCACTTGGTGCATAAAAGGTGGCCCAAACATTACCTGGAGGAGTGACGCTGATTGTCTGGGTGGAGCCATCTGTTGGGCTAACGCCATAAAACTGCAGGTGGCCAGCCCGGCTATAATCAGTCGAAGGTGTTCCATCCATGTTGTAAATCCCCGTGGCGCCATCGACATTGTTGTTCACGAGATCATTCCCCGAGGAGCTGAGGTTTCCGGTAAAGTAAATCTTGGCGTTAACGCCTTGCCCGATTGTGATAGGACCGCCGACGTTGCCGTTGACCACAATCGTCACGTAGGTTTCGGCCGGTTTGCCCGCGTTGGGAAGCAAAGGAAGGACATTTTGGCCATTGATCGTGAGTCCACTGCTTAACGAGCTGTAAACGTATTGTGCTGGAGTAGACGGAGTCGTTCCCGCCAGCACGTTAAGGGTACCGGCGGTTCCCGGTAGATAACCGGTTGTGTCTGGTTTTACCAGAGGGGGGATGCTAAATGGCACACTGTTGTCGATCGTGCCACTGATGTTAGTCCCAGAGTGTGTGACATTGCCGCCATTCGTTGTCACATTTCCATAAATCGGGCCGAATTCGGTGAAACTTGAACTCCCAACGGCCACATCGCCATTTGTTGCATCGGAGTAATGCGGATCCAACGGATTATTGGCGGCAAAGTAGTAGGCGCCATTTTTCGAATCGTAACTATCGATCCACCCTGCGGAACCGGGCCCACTAAAACTTGCCGTGGCCGTGAGCGCGCCGGTAAAGGACCATTGTGGGACGGCCACTGTTTCGACACGTCTGGTGATTTGCGGATTGGAAACCGCCTGGATCGTGGTGTTGTTACCATCGCCGTCCCCGTAGGCAGACAGAAAATGATCGTATTTGAAATCGA
>QHOI01000159.1 GCA_003218705.1 Verrucomicrobiota bacterium
GACGGGCGCTCAATCGGCCAGTCCATTGCTTTTTCCGGAAACAGTTTTCAACGCGCCCGCCAGTCATCTTGCCGCGATTTTTGGAATCACCGGCACCAGTTACACCCTTGTCGGAGATGGCGCGGTCGGAGTACTGGCAGTCAAGATGGCGAGCGATTTACTCGAAAATGCAGCGTTCGATTTTTGCCTGGTGGTGGGCGCGGAAGAAGCGGACTGGTTGCTTTGCGATGCCTATCACAAATGGCGACTTCTCAAAAACGAGCCGCCGATCGAATTGTTCCGCGATCCGCCTCGCGGCATGGTTTTGAGTGAGGGAGCCGGCGCCGTTTTACTCGCTCGTCAAGGTAGGGAGCAAATCGATGCGATTGATCTGGGCGGAAATTTTTCTCAGCGGAGCGAGGCCAAAAAAATCGCGGGCCGAGTTTTGCACGGTCTCGCGGACGAAAATGCGTGCATCGTCGCGAGCGCAAACGGCACATTTGTCGATCTTGCTGAACGAGAAGCGATCGAACATGAATTGCCCGGTGCGTTAGTTTATAGCCCCAAAGCGGCTTTCGGCGAAAGTGTCGGCGCGAGCGCGATCTGGCAGGTAATTGTCGCCGCACAGTCCCTGCGAACGAAGCGACTCCCGCCAATGTTAGGTTCGAACGCGCCGCGAGGCCTCAGCTTCCCAGAGTCAGGCGAGACATTGCACGAGAAAGCGATCGTTCTTAGCTGTGGACTGAATCAACAGATCGCCGGACTGCGACTCCGAATTTGATCGCGAGCCCCAATTCTTTCGGGGTTATCGATCTAAAGCAAATGGCCTCCGACCTGCTTTTACCTTTGCAACTGACGCCGCCTACAGTACCTTCGGCGTCCGCCATGCGAACGCTGGTCTGGGGGTTTTTTTTAATGTTTTTGGCGGCCGGCATGGCGGGCGCGGCGGCCAACGTCTCCGACCATGAGCCGGTGGAGATCACTTCGACCGGCGAAACCACTTACGAAAACGGCATCGCGACGGCGCGAGATAACGTAGCGATTCACGTCGGTGATACCGACATTTACGGGGATTTCGCCCAGTACAACTCACGCACCCACGAAGTCTCAGTAGAAGGCCACGTCCGAATTTACCGCGATGTCAGCGTTTATCTGGCCGAGCGCGGAGTTTATAACATTGAGACTAAACAAATCCGCACGAGCAATGCGCGCACTGATTTTCATCCTTACTTCCTCAGCGGCCAAAACGTGACCGAAACTTCGGCGAACGTGTATCGCGTCGAAGATAGTACATTCACCACGGACGATTCTCCTCGCCCTGATTTTCATCTGCGCGCGCGAACGGTGCGAGTTTATGAAAACGACCACGTCGTTTTTCAAAACGTCACCTTCTACATCGGAAAAGTTCCGGTCTTTTGGTGGCCGTACATGTATCAATCGCTCAACGACGCTTTCAGTTTTACCATTGCGCCGGCCGACCTCAGCTCCTGGGGCCCGTCGCTCCTGACTCAAATCACGTTCCCAATCACGGATGATATCAAAGGTCGGGTCAGACTCGACTATCGCGGCCGCCGCGGCATCGCAGTCGGTTTCGAATCGGATACCGATTACGGGAAGGACAAGTCCAGTAACGTCAAATTGAAGACTTATTATCTTAATGATCAAAACCCGGATATTAACCCGACGGCGCTTAAGCGGAACGACGTTCCAACTGACCGATATCGTCTGAGCTTGGAAGATCGAACCGAGTTTACCAAAGACATCTCCGGAATCGTCGACGTCACAAAGTTGAGCGACCCGTTTGTGATGCAGGACTTCTACCAAAGCGAGTTCCGGATCGATCCCGTTCCAGACAATGTTGTCGCGCTGGCCAAGACCGACCCTTTTTATACGCTGACCGCGATTGCCCGTTTTCAGGCAAACGATTTCTTCGAACAAACTGAGCGTTTGCCGGAAGTGGTGCTCGACATTAAACGGCACGCGCTCTTTGGCAGTCCCATTTTTTACCAAGGCGAAACCGGGTTTGCCGACCTACACCGGAATTTCGCGGAGGGATCCGGCTTCGAGGACTACGGCACCACCCGACTCGATAGCTTTCACCAGTTGCTCTACCCGAACACCTATTTTGGCTGGCTGTCGATCGTCCCCCGCGCGGGCTTTCGAGCGACCTATTACGATAAGACTCGCGACCTCGGCAATACCCTTTTCCCATCCAGCGCTGATCCACTGGTTCCCACTTTCATCCTTCCCGATCCCACTCCAACAAATCCCATTGTCGATGCCGGCAGCGGCGTCCGGACCGTGTTCGATACTGGGGTTGAGGCTTCTTTTAAATTATCTCGAACGTGGGAAGGGGTAGAAAGCCGAACGTTCGGCTTGGATGGATTGCTTCACGTGGCGCAGCCGTACACAGATTTTTCCTACGTCCGTGAGAATGGCATCAACCCAGCGGCAATTTTGCAATTCGATCGATTTGAGCCATCGACGCAGTTGCGTCCGATTGATTTTCCCAACTTCACTTCAATTGATTCGATCGCGAGTTGGACAGTGTGGCGGCTGGGCCTTCGCAACCGTTTGGAGACGAGGCGGGACGATCAGACAGTTACTTGGCTTGAACTGGATACTTTTGCAGACGTAAATTTTGATAATCCATACGATCGGCGCTCGTTCTCGAACCTGTTCAACAAATTGCGATTCAACCCGCTTCCGTGGGCCTCGCTTACAATTGACTCGCAGATTCCCGCGTTTAACACGGGTTTTACCGAAGTTAACACTAGTGTCGCCGTGCAACCGGTCTCGAATTTAGAGCTCGGCTTCGGTCATCGTTATCTCAACGACAACCCATTCTTCCGACACAGTAGTCTTATCGTGCTTGGCGGGTATTACCGGCTGAACGACAACTGGGGTTTCGGATTTCAGGAACAATACGAAGGCACAATCGGCCTCTTCCAGGAACAGCGCTACGCTATCTATCGCGATTTGACGAACTGGGTCGCCTCCTTTGGCGCGGTGGTACGAGACAACACCGGTAACAAGAAGGAGTACGGCATTCTGCTCACGTTCACCCTGAAAGCATTTCCCAAGTTTGGTTTCGATTTAAATTTCGATCCGGGCAGTCAAGGACAATGATCCGGTTGCAATCGGGGGCCGGAATCGTAAAAGTGAGTCGCGATCCTGGCGCGGCGGCTAGCCAGCGGCACTAATTCATCATGGATATTGCGATTATCGGTTCGGGCTACGTTGGCCTTGTCACGGGGGCATGTTTTGCCGACGTCGGTCACAATGTCATTTGCGTAGACAACGATGAGGAAAAAATTAAAACCCTCCAGGCCGGGCGCCTTCCCATCTATGAGCCCGGCTTGGAAGAAATTGTCCATCGCAACGTTTCCGCGCACCGTTTGCATTTCAGCAGCAGCATTCGCGAAGGCGTAGACAAATCACACATCATCTTCATCGCCGTGCCAACGCCGCCGCAGCCAAATGGAGATGTTGATCTTAGCTTTATCGAAAAAGTTTCCCGCGAGATCGCCGACGTCCTCACCGATTATCGGGTCATCGTCGATAAGAGCACGGTGCCGGTGAAAACTGGCGAACGCGTCGCGGAAACAATCAAGCGCTACAATCGGCACGGCGCGAAGTTTGACGTGGTCAGCAATCCGGAGTTCCTGCGCGAGGGCTGCGCCATTCACGACTTAATGCATCCGGATCGGGTTGTCATTGGCGCCCAGAGTCAGCACGCCGTCGATCTGATGAAAAAGGTTTACGAACCATTCATGGCGCCGGTGCTGGTCACCGGAATCAACAGCGCCGAGCTAATCAAGCACGCTGCGAATTCGTTCCTCGCCCTGAAAATTTCCTACATCAACGCCATATCCGCGATCTGCGACGCGAGCGGAGCGGACGTGGACAAAGTCGCGGATGGAATTGGAATGGACCGACGCATAGGCCGCCAATTTCTCAACGCCGGTATCGGATACGGCGGTTCCTGTTTTCCAAAAGACGTCGCCGCGTTCATCCACATTGGCGAGCAACTCGGTGTTCCATTTACTCTTCTGAAGGAAGTACAGCGAATTAACGCCGGACAAAAAGAGCGTTTTCTCAAGCTCATTCGCGATACGCTATGGGTATTGCGAGAAAAGAAAATCGCGGTCTGGGGTTTGACGTTTAAGCCGGACACTGATGACGTTCGGTCGTCGGTCGCGATCGAATTGGTCGACACGATGCTGCGCGAAGGCGCCCACGTGACCGTTTACGATCCAAAAGGGATGGAGAAAGCGCGCGAACTCAAGGCAATCGCGGATGCAAAATTCGCGGCTTCCGCATTAGAAGCCGTCGACGGCGCCGAAGCCCTCGTCATCGCCACTGAATGGAATGAGTTTGCCAATGTCGACCTTACCGCGCTCAAAAGGCGGATGACCACGCCGATCGTATTCGATGGGAGAAACCTGTTGAATCCCGACACGATGGGCGAGCTCGGTTTCCATTATCATTCCATTGGCCGCGCGAGCATCATTCCGCGCTAGAATTCGTTGTGGCGCGGACCTCTGCTCGCCGAGTCGCTCTCGCCGCGCTGAGAAACTGGCGTAGAAAGAAGGAGTTCGCCGACGCGGTCATTTCCAGCGCGCTCTCCAAGGCGGCGCTCCACTCCGCCGATCGAGCATTCGCCGTCGAACTCTTTTACGGCGTCTTGCGCAATCGCACACTCCTGGACTTTTGGATCCGCGAGCTTCGACACGGACGCGTGGACGTCGATCTTCGCGACATTCTGCGCATCGGTCTCTATCAACTGTTTATCGCAAAGACGCCCGAACATGCGGCGGTTTACGAAACGGTCGACCTGTCTCCAAAACGCCAGCATGCGATCATCAATGCGATACTGCGCTCCGCTGCGCGCGACCGCCGGGGTTTGCAAAGGAGAGCAAATTCTCAGCCGCTTGATGTTCGAACCTCGCACCCACAGTTTCTGATTGAGCGTTGGACGAAACAATTTGGAGCCGGTGCGGCCGAAGCCTTGTGCACTTGGAACAATCAGTCACCGTTAATTTACGCGAGAATTAACCGCCTAAAAATTGATCGGCATAGTTTCCTCGAGCGCTATCGCAACGCGCGGACGCTGCCAAATGTCTCGAACTTTATCGAACTACCGGCACCCGCGGACGCGCTCGACCAGGGCGATTGTTATGTTCAGGACCCGAGCACATCGATCGCGTGCGAGTTATTGCAACCGAAGCCAGGCGAAAAGATTCTGGACGCCTGCGCCGCTCCCGGCGGTAAAACGGGATATCTGGCGGAATTAATGGCAAACCAAGGCTTGCTCATCGCGTGCGATCGCGAACCCGCCCGCTTAAATCTACTCGACGAAAATCTCGCGCGGCTTGGTGTTCGAATTGCCAAAATCGTCTGCCATGATTGGATGAAATCTGCCGTTCCACCGGAGATTCCTTCGGCAGCGCCATTCGATCGAATTTTGATTGATGCTCCCTGCACCAATACTGGCGTGATGCGACGCCGGGTCGATGTCCGATGGCGTTTGAAACCGGCGGACTTTAATCGGATGCACACGCGGCAAATTGAGATTACGCATGCTGTAATCCCGTTGCTGAAGCCTGGAGGAATTCTCGTTTACAGCACGTGCAGCCTTGAACGAGAGGAAAATGAGGACGTCGTTCAATCGCTGCTCCGAACGATGTCGATCTTACAGCTCGAGGAAGAAAGGCGTTCTATTCCTTTTCAGGATAATTTCGACGGCGCGTTCGGCGTGCGCTTCCGCCGAAAGGATTAATCAGATCGCCGGCAGACGGTTGCATCCCGCGAACTCGATGGAATCGTAGCGTCCTATGCACGACGCGCGTTTCGACAAGCTGGCCAAACTCCTGGTGGAATATTCGACCAGGCTCAAACGGAACGAGAACGTGTTGATTGAGGCTTTCGACGTCCCCGACGAAATGACGATCGCGCTCATTCGCGCGGTTCGAAAAGCAGGCGCAATTCCATTCGTGCAGGTTCAGCGCGCCCGCATCGGACGCGAGCTCGCGTTGGAAGCATCGGACCGACAACTAACGCTAGCCGCGCGGCATGAACTGGCACGGATGAAGAAAATGCACGCCTATTTCGCGTTGCGGGGAAGCAATAATATTACCGAATTATCCGACGTGCCGGTGGCGAAAATGCAGCTGGTCGCGAAGAAAATGCGCCCGGTTCAAGATCAACGCGTCAAGAAAACCAAATGGGTCGTGCTGAGGTGGCCGACTCCGTCGATGGCCCAGTTGGCGGGAATGAGCACGCAAGCTTTTGAAGATTTTTACTTCGAAGTTTGCACGCTCGACTACCGCAAACTCCAGCCAGGAATGAGAGCGTTGAAAGCGTTAATGGAAAAAACCAACCGCGTCGAAATCAAAGGACCGGGAACGGATCTGCGATTTAGCATCAAAGGAATTCCGGCAGTCATTTGCGGAGGGGACCGGAATATTCCGGATGGTGAAGTGTTCACAGCACCAGTGAAAAATTCGGTGGAAGGCCATATCACATTTAACGCGCCAACAATTTACCAAAGCATCGCCTTTGACGGGATTCGCCTCGATTTCCGCGAGGGCAAAATTGTCCAGGCGACAAGCAACCAGACCGAGAAACTCAACAAGATCCTCGATTCCGACGCTGGAGCTCGCTACATCGGCGAGTTTTCACTCGGATTCAATCCGTACGTCCTAGAGCCGATGCGAGATATTCTTTTCGACGAAAAAATTGCCGGTTCGTTTCATTTCACTCCCGGTCAGGCTTACGAGGAAGCAGACAATAGTAACCGAAGCCAGGTGCACTGGGACATGGTCAATATCCAGCGACCGAGTTATGGCGGAGGCGAGATTTATTTCGACCGGAAATTAATCCGGCGAAACGGTGAATTTCTACCGAAGCCACTACGGTCGCTAAACCGCAGCAACTTCGTTAAACGCCGGTAATTCGCGACAAAGGCAGATCGATTCGTCGAAACGCTCGAAAGATTTCGATCTTGCCTGCCGGATTAGGCCGCGCGCTTGGGACCGTGACCGGTCAGGTTCAGCTGCATCATTCCGATTTCGCCGCTGCCAGTGAGCTGCAAATTCGAGATTTCGAAAATCGGTGCGCCTTCGACGACAGCGCCACCGGCGCTCGGGAGCTGCACTGATACTTGCTTGGCATTCGAATTGAGTACAATCGATGAAATCTCAAAAGACGGTGAGAATTCGACCGTCGCGATTTGGAACGGAGCCACGACGTGGACTGTGGCTTGTCCCTGCTGTGACGGCGTTAGCTGAAGTGGTGCGGCCGCGAAATCCGAAACTAAATGCAAACCTCCTACCGTGAACGAAGGCGATCCAACCACGGTTGGACGTTGCTGTTGCGATGGCGTGAGGCGCACGCTTCCGAGCGTTCCGCCGGCGGGCTGGATCCGTGCGATCTCAAAAGTCACCTGCAGATTCATTGCCGGTTGCGGAGCCGACCCAGCCAGGCGCATCGTCACGACTTTCGAGGACGGCCTTAACTGCAAGGCCCCCATCTTGAAGGCTGGAGTCAGTTGCATCGACGCAATCTCGAAAACGAAGGTGAGTTGGACGGCAGTTTGCATCGCCCCGGCTGGTTGAGGCATCCCGCCTCGCCCTGCGGGAGCAGTTGGGATTTGGATCGGTTCAGGCATGTTTACTGGTGTGTTTGGTTCGTAAATTCGTGATTCGAAAACAGGCTCAACAGACGGTTCGCTAGGTTGACGAATCGCGTCAAATCCGGCCGGTTCAGGTTCAGTGACCTCAATGATGGACGGTTCCTCCACAGGCGTCAACTGAGGAATCGGTTGACCCTGACCAACAGGCTCGATTTCCGGTTCGGCAATTGTTGCAGCTTGGGCAAAAACCGGCTCAATTTCGGGGACCATGATTTCTTCAGGCTGGGGAGCTACTGGTTGCGGAATTTCGACCGGTAGCAACTCAGGCCCAGATGCGACCCATTCGGGTTGCGTAATCATTTCGGCCTCAGGCTCAGATGCGACCCATTCGGGTTGCGCAATCATTTCGGCCTCAGGCTCAGAGGCGACCCACTCGGATTGCACGACCGGTTCGGCCTCAGGCTCAGAGGCGACCCATTCGGATTGCGCGACCGGTTCGCCAACCCCTTCCATCGGCATCGCACCCTGTTCAACAATCGGTCCAACCGCTTCGAATGTTTCGACTTTCGGTTCAAGCTCGAACTGGCGCTCACCATTTCCCTCGACTGCCGGTTCCAAAGCCGTCCCGCCGCCAAAAGCACGGTCTGGCCTGCTGAGCGGCACTACTGCGCGGCGCAGTGCCGGCTCGGTTGCCTTCAATTTAAGAGAGACCTGACGCGGTCCGCCACTCAATCGCGGCATAACTTTCATTTCTCTGGGAGCCGCAGCGGCATATTCCATACCTTCCAACTGCGGACCGGTTGCCGGCGCGGCCCGGCGGAAACTTGGGAAATGAATTCCGCGGCCACGAATTTCGTATACGACGAACACAATGAGGCCAATTCCAGCCAAAACGAAAATTGCCGCAATTAAATTGCCGGCTTCAAATTTTCCGCGAGAAACTTCGCCGACATGCGCAGGAGCAAGCGCGGTTGCTGGCGTGGCCGATGCCGCAGCCACGACTGGCGGTTTTGCAGCTGCAACAGGAGCGGGCGCTTGCTGAGCAGGCGCCTTGGCGGGCTGCGATTGTGCAACTGCCGGCTCTTCGCGCGTAGCGGGAACGGCTGCGGACGATGCTGGCGCGCGGGCCGCTGCTACTGGCGTTTCTACGATGGGCGAGAAACTCGGCGCGGGCGATGTCGGAATCTCTTCAGGTCTGGCTGGACTGCCAGCGGCAAATGATCCCGGCGCGGCGCCGGAAGATTGTGTGACAGCGGTGCTGGCCGTGGGCTCTTCCGGTTTGGGGGCAGTCGCCTCCATTCCGGCAATCGCGGGCGCAGCGGTCTTGGTCTTAGCTTCGGCTGCCCTACCCTTCGCAACAGCTGCTCCAGGAATTGGGCTTGGTTCTATTGCCGGACTTGATTCGGTTTGTGCTTCAGCCAAAGCAGTAGCGGCTTCAACGGCTGGTGCGGGCGAGGTCGCGAGCGCCGGGCTTTGCATCCAGCCGAGATCGTAAAATGAATCCGCGAAAACGACGTTCAGCGCCGGCGAATAAATTTTCTTCGCGGAAGTGATCCAATCGGTCGCCTTGGTCGGATTGTTATGTTTAAACTCCCACGCGGCCTGAGCATAATAGAGAGCCGGCGTGTCGCCGGTAAACTGGAACTGCTCCATCAACTTCTGAGCACGACTGTCTTTGCCTTCCAGCAACCACGTCATGTAGATGTTGAACTTGATCAGTTGCGCGGCTTCGGTCTTGTCTCCGCCCGATGTCTTGCTCAGGAGCGCTTCAAACCGATCGCGTGCGGCAGCATAATCTTTTTTCTTCAATGGCACCAAAGCCAGATTGAACTGTGCCTGGCGGAATTTTGAATCCGCTTTCAACGCCTTTTTGAATTCGGCCTCGGCCTGATCGAATTGCTTTTGCTCCAGCAAAATTTCGCCCCGCAAATTCAAAGTAGCTGCCTGATTTGGATCAGCCGCGTCCGCGTCGTCGATAAATTTGCGGGCGGCGACAAAGTCGCGTTGTTGATAAGCCTGTCGCGCCTGCTCAACCCGTGATCGGGCAAACGCCTTGGTCTTGGCCGCACGATCGGCCGCTGTGGTTAACTCAAGGGCTGCGCGTGTTTGGCCGGCCTGTTTTTGCAGCCAACCCACCTCGTAGAGCGATTCGGCAAAAAGCTTGTTCAGCTGGGGCGAGAAATTCTTTTCCGCTTGTGCCATCCAGTCCTTCGCTTCCTTCGTCTTGTCTTGCTGGAGTGCGATGGCTGCGTTCGCGTAGTGGACTGCGGGGGTGTCCGGAGAAAGCTCGAACTTGGCCAGAAGTGAATCGACCATGTTCTCTTTTCCTTCGAGCAAATAAGTTAAGAGGATTTTATATTGAATGAGCTGGGTCGCTTCGCCCTGCAGCTCAGACGCGTTGCTCGAAAGTAATTCCTGAAAGCGATTGCGCGCCTCAGCCCAATCCTTTTTTAGAAACGGAATCTCAGCTAAATTGAAACGCGCGTTCCAAAATTTCGAATCGATCCGCAACGCTTCGCGCAGCGCGGCTTCGGCTTTGTCGTAGATTCCTTGGCGCATCATGATTACGCCGCGCAAGTTTTGCGATTCGGCGAGGTCCGGCTGACGCGCGTCAATCGCGTCGAGTTCTTTCAGTGCGTCCGGAAAATTATTCCCGTCGAACGCTCGAAAGGCTTTGTCATACATTGCTTCGAGTTCCGCTTTCGAAGGGGCAACGTTGTCCGCTGCCAAGGAACCGAGCACCAACACTGCGACCGCCGCAATTTTGCGAATCTTCATGCCTCTTGCCATCAAACCTTTTCGCAAGCCCAATTACAAGCCCTAAATTTTTGACGCTGGAAGAGGATTTTCCTGGTCGCAGGGGCAGCAGGAATTAAGCCCGCTTAGGCGTTGAGATTTGCGACGATCCGCAAGCCTTCCAGGGTAAGATTTGGATGGATGGCATCGATCTCGCGTAGCCGTGCGGCGATCAGATCGGCGTAACCCCCGGTCGCAATCACATGCACCTTCTTCCCGCGAAAGCGCTCGGCCTTGATCCTAGCAATAATCTCGCGCACGAGTCCGCGATAGCCGATCACGGCGCCGGAGCGCATCGCCTCGATTGTCGATCTTCCAACGGTCGACCGTGGTTCTTTTAGAGAAAGCTTCGGCAAAAGTGCGGTCCGTTGATAAAGAAAATTTGTCATCGATTCCAGTCCGGGCGCAATCACTCCGCCGACGTATTTTCGTTGGGCCGAGACGATGTCGAATGTCACCGCGGTCCCAAAATCAACTACAATGGCGGGACATCCATAAAGGGCGGCGACCGCTACTGCATTCGCCAGCCGATCCGCCCCAATTGTTTTCGGATTTGGGTAATGGATTCCAACGCCAAGCTCGACCCGCGGCGTTAACCATAAAACCCTTGATCGCTTCGCCGCTCTCCGGACTACTCCGTTTTTCTTCGGCACCACTGAGCAGACAACGAAGATGTCGATCCTCTCCGTCGCCGGAGGAACTCGCCGTGGCGAGCGCCGTCTCACAAACCGTTGAAGCGTCGCAGCCGTGAAGTTTGCGGTTGGAACGCGCATCGGTTTCAAAATTCGCCGCCGGGTCGCGAAGGCGAGTTTTGTAAACGAGTTGCTGATATCGATCAGCAAGTAATTTGGCGCACCCACGAAATGCGACTTCACTGCGAAGACGCACCGAGGTCAAGTAGCGAACTTGCGACGTAATCCCCGACCGCGTAGCCTCGTCACGTGCGAAAGTTGGTCCATCGTCCACGACGGTTGCGGCGGTCTCCAGCTATAAGAAATCTCGTTCGCGAAACCAATCTCACCGCGCACGATTTCGTGTTGCCTCTTTTCGTCAACCAAAAGATCGACAAACGACGTCCAATCGCGAGCATGCCGGGCGTCTTTCAGCTTCCGCCTGGCGAAATCGTCGATGAAGCGCGACAGGCCAAAGACGCCGGGCTCCAAGCTGTTCTCCTTTTTGGGATTCCGGAAAAAAAGGATGAATATGCCAGCGGCGCTTATGCCGAAAACGGCGTTGTGCAAAAAGCGTTGCGCGCGATTAAGGAAAAATGTCCGGACGTGGTCGCGATCACGGATGTTTGTCTTTGCGAATACATGAGTCATGGCCATTGCGGCGTGACTCGCATCGACGGCGACCATTTCCATGTGCTGAACGATCAGACTGTCGATCTTTTGGTGAAAACGGCGCTCTCTCACGCCCAGGCCGGCGCAGACATGGTCGCGCCCAGCGACATGATGGATGGCCGGATCGGCGCAATTCGCGAAGCGCTCGATATGAACGGTTTTGCTGAAACCGGAATTATGAGTTACGCGGCGAAGTTCGCTTCTGTTTTTTACGGTCCGTTTCGGGAAGCCGCCGAAAGTCCGCCCCAATTTGGAGACCGCCGCTCCTATCAAATGGATTCGGCAAACGCCGACGAAGCGTTGCGCGAGGTCGGCCTCGATATCGACGAAGGCGCGGACATCGTGATGATCAAACCGGCGTTGCCGTACATCGACATTCTCTGGCGCGTGCGCGAACGCTTTCGCAAGCCGACCGCGGTTTACCACGTCAGCGGTGAATACGCGATGATCAAGGCGGCGGCCGAAAAAGGCATCGTGGAGGAACGCGCCGCCGCGCTTGAGATCATGACTTCGTTGAAGCGCGCCGGGGCGGACATCATTGTGACCTACTGGGCGCGCGAACTGGCCAAATGGATCAGCGCGTGAGGAATCGTAACGGCGAAACGCAGGCGCACGCTCGACTAAAACGCCTCGCTCTCATTTGGGCTCAACGAGAAGGCTACTCCGCCTGCGCGATGGAAGTCACTTTGCCGCGCTGCCGATATCGAGCAGACCTCGCGGCGTATCGCCCGAATGGAAGACAACCAGCCGTGACCGCAATTTTTGAGTGCAAACAGGCGCTGGTCGATCTTCGAGGTGACAACGGATGCACTTCGACAACGATCCAGCGTCTCGAAAAAGTTCACCGGCGCCGTGAGATTCTGGAGCGAAATCTGCGCGTTCATTATCCAGCGCTGCGCGTTGCCGATTCACTCTTCGACGAATTCGATTCGCACAACTTCTCCGCGATCGAGCACCGCGGCTACAAACAGGTGGTGCGGCAAACGCAGGCATTACAAAATCGACTCTTTGATTGCACAAAATTTGAAACGTTAATTCGCTATCGCAGCGCGAATCTGTTTTTTCTCGTTTTGCCTAACGAATTGTTTCGCGAGCCGGAAATTCCGATTGGCTGGGGCGCGTTGATTGAATCGAACGCCGAACTGATCCTGGCGCGCAAACCGGTGTGGCACGAAATGGAGCCCGGAAGTCAGCTGCGCTTTTTGGAGCGGATTGCCGCCTCCGGCACGCGCGTCTTAAATCGACAGCACGAAATCACCTTCGAAAAGATCACGCGCGAAGATTGTCGATCTTAGGATATGTCGATCCTAGCCGCGTTTGACCAATAAGTTGCGCCCGGTCATTTCTTTCGGCTTTTCCATTCCGAGCAAAAACAAGAGAGTCGGTGCAACGTCAGCCAGAATTCCGTCGTCGCATCGAAATTGCCCGGCATCCTTCGCCACATAAATGCAATGAACAAGGTTTGTGGTGTGCGCGGTATTGGGAGAGCCGTCGGGATTTCGCATCTGTTCGCAATTGCCGTGGTCGGCGGTGACAATGCATTTGCCGTCAAGCTCAAGCAGTTTCGGAATAATCCGGCTGCAACATTCATCTACCGTCTCGACCGCTTTAATGCCGGCTTTCACAACCCCGGTGTGCCCGACCATATCAGGATTGGCAAAGTTGAGGATGACGAGGTCAAATTTGTCCAAGTGCGCGAGAAGCTCGTCCGTTACCCCGAGCGCGCTCATTTCGGGCTTCAAATCGTAGGTGGCGACTTTGGGCGATGGGATCAGCTTTCGCTCTTCGCGTGGAAAAGGCTTTTCGACTCCGCCATTAAAGAAATAGGTCACGTGCGCGTATTTTTCCGTCTCGGCGATGCGCAACTGTGATTTGCCCGCTGCGCTCACCAGTTCGCCGAGAATGTTTT
>QHOI01000100.1 GCA_003218705.1 Verrucomicrobiota bacterium
CGCGGCCCAACAACACGAGAGCGGTGCGGCGACCGCGATTCGGCTTGAAGATATTCGGACGCACCTGGTGTTGGCGCGCGTGGCCACCAATGCGCCGGATGTTTTCGCGGCCGCAATTGGCGCGATCCAAGCGAATTCATTCGTCCGCCGCGTCAGTTGGATTTTCGATTGTGCCATGATCATTCTCGCTGCGGCGTTGAGCGGGGCGCTTCGGAGATTCTCGCGGGTCGATCTGATTATCGGCGCGATCGCGTTTTCGGCCGGGTATTGTTTGATTGCGCTCGGGATCATTTCGCGTTTTTCAATCTGGATCCCGGCCTGGTTGCCGCTCGGAGCGAGTTGGATTTCGGTCCTGTTCGCGATCGTTCTTCCAAAACCAAAAGACTCCGCCCGCACAGTCGCGATCGCCGCGCCGCCGCCAGCTCTATGACGGAGTCGAAAGAATCAATTGAAGTTCGGGCCAAGCGCTTGCACGCCGGCGGCGTCATCGACATGCATTTCGATTTGCCGATGGATTTGTATGAAAAGCGCGGTCGTTCAAATGTTCTCGCCGCGGAATTTTTGCCGGATTTCGAAGCCGGTGGCATGGGCATCATTGGCGCTGCCATTTATATTGAAGATCGATATTTGCCTGACCGTGGATTGCAGGTAGCGCTTGATCAAATCGCGCGGCTTTACACTGAAGCCGGGCAATCCAAGGGCTGCGTCGTTTGTCGCACGCATGAGGAAATTTCGCGCGCACTCGATTCCCAAAAGATCGGATTTCTCATCACCATGGAAGGCGTCGAGCCACTCGGGAACGATTTGGATTTGTTGCGCACGTTTTATGAACTCGGCGTTCGCGCAATTGGATTGACGCACGCGCGCACGAACGCCGCCGGTCATGGCGGCATCTTTGCTGCGAGCGGCTCATCGCCGGAAGGACTAACACCATTTGGTCGCGGTCTTGTCCGCGAATGTGAACGGCTCGGCGTCCTTATCGATCTTGCCCACATCAATCCGGCCGGCTTCAAGGAGATTGTCGATCTCACGACCAAGCCGCTAATTGTTTCGCACACGAACGCCCGAAAATTTTACGACGTTGAGCGCAACATCAGTGACGAGCAGATCAAAATGATCGGAGAGCGCGGTGGCGTCATCGGCGTTAACTCAGTTTTGGTCAGCCCGGACCAAGAGACATCGACGCTCGATTGTTACGTCGACCACGTTCAGCGCATTGTCGATCTTGCCAGCGTTGATTGCGTCGGGATCGGCTTCGATTTCTTCGAATTCATTTACCGGCAATGGCCGGAATCAAAAAAGAAATGGATGGCCGAAAAATTGACGACGCCCCATTTTATTCCAGATCTGACCAATCATTCTCACGCGCGAAACCTCACCCAAAAATTGATCGAGCGCGGTTTCAGCGATGCCGACATCGAGAAAATTCTGCGCGGCAACTGGCTGCGCATTTTTAAAGAATGGTTTTGAAGATCTAAAGTAAGAGCTGGTGAAATTTATCAATCTGACGCGCCGGACTGAAATTGGCGCCAATTCGTACTATCTAGAGGTCGGCGACCGTCGCCTCGTCCTCGACTCCGGGATGCACCCGAAGTTCGAGGGAGAAGAAGCGCTGCCGAATTGGAAAGCGCTCGGGGAGCGCCGGCTCGACGCGATTATTGTTTCGCACTCGCACCAGGATCACATCGGAACACTGCCGGTTTTGATGCGGCGCCAACCGCAGGCGCGTGTGTTCATGACCGAGCCGACGGCTGAAATTGGCAGCGTATTGCTGCATAACTCAGTGAACGTGATGACGCGGCAGCGTGAAGAGCTTGGGACCGCTCAGTACCCGCTGTTCACTCATCGTGAAACTGATCGCGCCGCCGACCGTTGGCAATCGTGCGCGCTCCGGCAGTCCTACACACTTTCGGGTGAACGAGCACCGAATGCGGACGCTGACGCAGTTACATTCGAATTTTTCGACGCCGGACACGTTCTCGGTTCAACTGGAATTCTCCTTCGCGCCGAAGGGCGGACGCTCTTTTACACCGGCGATGTAAATTTTGATGATCAAACGATCGCGCAGGCGGCGGTTTTTCCCGAGGAGAAGGTCGACATCCTCATTATGGAATGCACCCGCGGCGACACGCCGGTGCCGGCAACGTGGTCGCGCGCAGGCGAAGAACAACGGCTCGGCCACGCAATCGAGAACGCGTTCGCGCGGGGCGGCTGTGTGCTGATTCCTGTCTTCGCGCTCGGAAAAACGCAGGAAGTGCTGGCGATGCTTTACAAATTGCGTCGCGACAAAATTCTTGATTTCCCGATCTACATTGGCGGACTGAGCTCAAAAATCAGCGACATTTACGATCGGCGTGGGCGGATGGGCCGGCGCCAGTTGCCACGTTTGCAATTGCTCGATGAATTGCGGCCGTTTGTTTTGAACGTCGAGACCATTCACGAGGCGCAAGCCCGAGCCGGACGCGTTTATGCGCTCTCCAGCGGAATGATGACTCCCAAAACCTTGTCCAACACTTTTGCACAGCGAATTGTCGACCAGCCACGACATTCCGTTTTCTTCGTCGGTTACGCCGATCCGGAATCACCCGCCGGGATTTTGCGAAACGCACTGCCCAACGAACAGGTCACGCTTGATCCAGGTGAAGCGCCTCAGCGTGTGCGCTGTCATCTCGACCAGTTCCAATTCAGCGCGCACGCTTCGCGCGAGTCGCTCATTGGATTCGCGGAGCGGCTCGCGCCGAAAAAAATTGTGCTCGTTCACGGCGATCCGCTTGCGGTCGAGTGGGTGCGGGCGCGTCTCAGTCTCGATTTGCCCAATTCAGAAATCATCGTGCCGACGCCGGGCGTGGAATTGGAATTGTAGTGAAGATCGTCTCCTGGAACATCAATTCACTGCGCAAACGCCAGGACCGATTGTTTGCGTGGGTGGAAAATACGAAACCCGACATTGTCTGCTTGCAGGAGACCAAATGCACCGACGAACAATTTCCGGCGTTAGCGCTGCAAGCAGCCGGTTACGATTCCGCCTATCACGGAGAAAAGTCTTACAACGGCGTCGCGATCCTTTCGAAAAACAAATTGACCGAAGTTCGCGCGTCGCTTTGCGATGAAGTTGTCGATCCGCAGGCTCGCGTGATTTCGGCGACGATTGGAAATTTGCGCGTCTACTCCGTTTACGCGCCGAATGGCCAGGCCGTTGGTTTGCCGGCTTACAAATATAAATTGGAATGGTACGTGCGATTGCGCGATTGCCTGACCAAAGAGAAAGATGTCGATCTGGTCGTCTGCGGCGATTTCAATGTCGCGCCGGAAGATGTCGATGTTCACGATCCACAGCTTTGGCGCGGCGCGATCATGTGCTCGGACGGCGAGCGCGCCGCCTTTCAGCAACTCTGCGGAATCGGTTTGCGCGACACGCTGCGACTGCATCCGCAGGAACCGGGCGTTTTTACCTGGTGGGATTATCGGATGCTTGCGTTTCCAAAAAATCGCGGGCTGCGGATCGATGCTGTCCTGGTTAATGAGTCGCTTGCAAAGAAATGCACGGCCTCCGGAGTCGATCGCGAGATGCGCCAAGGCAAAGATCCTTCCGATCACGCGCCGATTTGGGCAGAGTTTAAATTGTGATTGCGTCGTGATTTCACAATGAAAATTCCACCGCGCGTCCCCAATCCGCCGACGAAGCCGCTCATTATCTGGGACGGCGAATGCCATTTCTGCCGGCGATGGATCGAGCGCTGGCGTGAGATCACGCGCGACGCGGTCGATTACGCGACATCCCAGGAAAGCGCCGAACGGTTTCCAGAAATTCCGCGCGAACAATTTGAGCGCTCGCTGATTTATATCGAGACCGACGGCAGTGTCTTTCTCGGCGCTGAAGCCGTCTTTCGATCTTTGCGATCTCGATCTTCCAGAAAGTGGCTGGCGTGGAGTTACGATCATGTTCCGGGTTTTGCGGCCGTTTCGGAAAGCTTTTACAGAATCATCGCTTTTAATCGCCGGTTCGCTTCGGCGATCACGCGCCTTCTCTGGGGCGACGACGTTCGCCCGCCGGCTTATTTTGTCGCGCGGCGATGGTTTTTGCGCGCTCTCGGTTTGATTTTTCTGATCGCGTTCGTCTCGCTCTGGGTGCAGATCGACGGACTTATTGGGTCCAACGGAATTATACCGGTCAGCGAATTTCTTCCCGCCGCCCGCGCGCAACTCGGCGACCGCGCATTGT
>QHOI01000160.1 GCA_003218705.1 Verrucomicrobiota bacterium
TTTTCGCGCTAAACCGCTCGATATAATGCTCGAGCCGCACTGGGCCAAGTTCCATCATTCCATCCATGAATTTCTGGAGCTCGAATTTATCGCCGGCGCGAGCACGCGCTGCATCATAGGCCTCTCGAACTTTTCGGTATCCCAAATAGTAACTTGTGATTTGCGGTGAGCTCGTGATCGCACGTGTCCACATGTTTGACGCGAATTGATCGTTCTGAAGCGCTTCATCCTTGACCAAGCGGACGACGTCATCGCGTGACATGTTTTCAGTGTGCACGCGGATGTCGACAATCGTGCGGGCAGTGTTCTCGAGTTGCTTTTTTAAATGAGCGAGCCGTTCGAGCGGACCACCCCATCCCTGATCAAGAAGGAGTCGCTCACAAAACGTCCCCCACCCTTCGACGTAAAGAGGATCGGGAAAGATGGTGCGGATCTTGTGAGGCTGATGAGCTGCAATTTTGAACTGCACGTAATGTCCAGGAATTAACTCGTGGGGCACGATCATCTTGTTGAAGTGCTCGTTGAAATCTCGAAAGAAAGACTCCCGTTGCTCGGCCGTTGCATCCGGTGACGGCGTCGGCAGAAAAAGAATCGTCTTCGCGTCTGGCGCATACGGCCCCGGCGGATAAACGCCGCCGACACTTTGACCGACGAAAAATGACGGCGAACGATCGACAATCAATGTGAGCGGATCGGGCAGGGTCATGATTTTTTTCTCATGCACGAGTTTGTCGAGCGCAGCCACGTTCGTTCGCCACTGCGCAAGAGCGTCGTCCACAGTTTCGCCGTGATCTGCGGCAACTCGATCGAACAATCGGCGTAAAAGATCGACATCGTCCTTTGGCGGCGGTTCATTTGCGATCAAACTCGACCAAACGCTTCTGCCGTAGCTCGCCGCTTCCGCTCTTGTCGCCAGCAAATCCGATTGCGCACGCGAGAGAACATCTCGCACCGGTTCGGTCATTCCCGTCCCGAGACGAAATGTTTCCGGATATGCGATGCCCAGTCGCGACGAACCTTTCGCGCGCTTCGCCAGCTCTTCGAGTGTTGCGGCAAAATCCGCAAGCGCGGTCGCTGCCTCGGCGCTCTCGCGCCGAACTTTATCATCGCCGCCAACGGCCTCAGCAAATCTTTCTTTGTAAAACCTCGATGTAGCGCGCAGCTGGCCGGCGGCAATTTGGCAAAACTCAGGCGCGACATTCTTCGCATCGACATGCGCAAAATGATCGCGCCCTTGCCTTGCAAACCGCGGCAGATTTCGCGCGCGCACTTTTGCATGATCTTGACGTTGCTCGAGTGGAAGATCATCGCGGACGAGGAGGAACACAGTTGCGTCGGCCGCAACTGCGGACCAATAAAGCGGGTCTCGTTCGGCTCGAAGTAAGCCATCCAGTGAATTCAGCTCGCGATCGATCTGGGCGAGCAACGCTTCCCCATCAAGGCGTTCGTCAGTAGATATGTTGGCCTCGCGCACTAGGCCAAGCAGTGTCGCGCGGGTCGCGCGATTAAAATCAATCCAGAGCGCAACGGGTTTCCGCGAAAAATCTTCGAGCTGTTGATCGAGATCGTGTCGACCCGCCTGAGTCGCCCGCGTAGGAAACATTCGAAAGT
>QHOI01000161.1 GCA_003218705.1 Verrucomicrobiota bacterium
CTGCCGCTCACGCACCATCGCCATCAACTTGTCTTTGATGGCGTCGGACGCCTTGGCCGGCTTGAGGCTCAGGGCGAAAGCTTCATGCAACCCGTAACATTGATTGATAAAATCCTCGGCCGCAGAGCCGTATTGCTTGCGCGCAGCCTCAAAGTCCTGCAGCTCTTCGGGTTCTAACGCTCCAATCACGTAGAGGCGCGCACTATTCTGGAATTCTTCAAAGCTCATCTTTCAACTCCTTCAAACCGTCATATATCTTTTTTAACCCTAATTCGAGCCGGGTTTTTACCGTGCCCAAGGGTATATTCGTATGAGAAGCGATTTCGCGCTGGCTCATCCCCTGAAAAAATGCAAGTTCGATCACTTGCTGCTGGGCTTCGGGGATAGAATTGATCACTTTGGCCATTAGAACGCGGGTGTCCCCGGCTTCAATGTCGTTCTCGGTCGCATTCTGCACCCAGGCAAGGGGTTGCTGCTCCGGTTGCGCTTGGAGACGCTCTTCGGCACGGGCATAAGCCTGTTTTTTTCGCAACGCGTCAATCGCCCGCCGGCGGGTCAACGTCACCATCCACCCCAGCGGCTTACCTTTCTCAGCGGCAAAATTCTTCGCCTGGTTCCAAATTTCCATGAACACTTCCTGAAGAAGGTCGTCCGTCTCGGTCTCGTTGTGAATGATCCGCAAAATCAGCGCTCTCATGATCCCGTTATAGCGATCATAAAGCTGAGAAAGCGCGTCCGCGTCACCCGATTGAATGCCCAGCATCAGATCGACATCGCTCGGCGCGCCCGGTTCAAGGTCAACCGCACTGGTCATCGATTTTTCCGGGGTCGCCACGTCAGGCTCAACCAGGAGCGGCTTGCAGATTTGGATCGACCACTGACGACATTCTCAAGTCTTAGTTCGGCCGGTCACCGGCGTCCAACGTTTTCGTTCTTTAGGCTCCCGATAAGCCTTGACCGGTGCGGGACTGGCCAAATACGATTCGCGCTCAACTCAGCTCGCGGTAATCCGCGTCAAAGCCAACCAAAAAAATCGCATGAAAATCATCATTTCATTTCTCGCAACCGTCTTCCTCGCGGCAATGACCTTTGCTCAGGAAGAATCAGCGTCGCCCGCAGAATCGACCGCGCCGGCAACCGAAGAAAAAGCATCGGCCACAGTCGAGGAAACGCCAGCCTCCCAGCCGGCTGAAGCCGCGTCTCCGGCTGCGGTAAAGAAAGCTGAGGCAGCAACGTCTCCAAACGCTGCCGCAAGTGCCGCGGCAAAAAAGGAAGCCGCAACAACCACGACCGCGAAACCGGCTGCGCCTACCGCTGCTTCGAGCGGAAAGAAAATGGGCGTCCGGGAGATGGAAGAAAAATGGGAAGCTTCGATTCCCAGTCACGACCTTACGACAGTCCAGGGGTTCGTTGCCTCTGATTTCGTCGGCGTATCCTCACAAGGCAAGTTTGTCGACAAGTCCGGCATGCTGGCAGAATACAAGAAGGACAAGGACACCTACAAGTCGGCGAAAAACGAGAGACTAAACGTCAAGTCTTTCGGGCCGAATGTTACGGTTGTGACCGGCCGCGCCCGGGAAAAGGGAACGGGCAAAGACGGTAAAGCGTTCGATCGAACCTTCCTTTTCACCGACACCTGGATCTTGCGCAACGGACAATGGCAGTGCGTCGCTTCGCAGATCAGCAAAGTTAAGGGATAATCCACACTTTAGTTGCTCAAAGGGCGGCCGCGGCAACGCGGCCGCCCTTTTTTGCGCCAGCGCTCCCAGGATATCGCTCCTCGGCCCAAACTAACGGATCATTGCGCGGCGTGCTTTGTGCGGCAAAGGTTACTCGCATGCCGTCGAGCACGAAAGAATCAGTGGCCGATCCGCTTTGGTACAAGGACGCGGTCATCTACGAGCTGCACGTCAAAACCTTCCATGACAGCGATGGCGACGGCATTGGCGATTTTCGCGGTCTGATCCAAAAACTCGATTACCTCCAGGAGCTCGGCATTACCGCGATCTGGCTCTTGCCCTTTTATCCATCCCCACTGCGTGATGATGGCTACGACATCGCCGATTATTTCGACGTCAATCCGAACTACGGAACGCTCGACGATTTTCGCGCGTTCCTCGACGCGGCGCACAAATGCGGCCTGCGCGTCATCACCGAGTTGGTCATCAATCACACCTCCGACCAAAATCCGTGGTTCCAAAAGTCCCGGCGCGCGCCGCCCGGTTCACCCGAACGCGAATTTTATGTCTGGAGCGATACGCCGGAAAAATATTCAGACGCACGGATCATCTTCAAAGATTTCGAAACGTCGAATTGGTCATGGGATCCGTTGGCCAAGGCTTACTATTGGCACCGCTTCTATGCGCACCAGCCTGATTTGAACTTCGACAATCCGGCCGTCCACAAAGCGGTCGAGAAGGTTTGCGACTTCTGGCTCGCCATGGGCGTCGACGGAGTGCGGCTCGATGCGGTGCCTTACCTTTACGAGCGCGAAGGGACGAGCTGCGAAAATCTACCCGAGACGCATGCCTACCTGAAAAAGTTACGCGCGCACCTCGATCGAAAATTCCCCGGCCACATGTTGCTCGCCGAGGCGAACCAGTGGCCGGAAGATGCGGTCGCCTATTTCGGCAGCGGCGACGAGTCGCACATGAGTTTTCATTTCCCGCTCATGCCGCGCATGTTCATGGCGCTGCAAATGGAAGATCGGTTTCCGATCATCGATATCCTCGATCAAACGCCGCCGATTCCGGACAACTGCCAGTGGGCGATGTTCCTGCGCAATCACGACGAGCTGACGCTCGAAATGGTGACGGACGAGGAGCGCGATTACATGTGGCACGTTTACGCCAACGATCCGCACGCGCGGATTAATCTCGGGATTCGCCGAAGGCTGGCGCCCCTGCTCGCCAATAGCCGGCGCAAAATGGAACTTCTCAACACCATGCTTCTCTCCATGCCCGGCACGCCAATCATTTATTACGGCGACGAAATCGGGATGGGCGACAACATTTACCTTGGCGATCGCAACGGCTGTCGGACCCCGATGCAATGGAGTCCCGACCGCAATGCCGGTTTTTCCCTGGCCAATCCGCAACAGCTGCACTTGCCCGTCATCATCGATCCCGAATACCACTTCGAAGCGATCAATGTCGAAAATCAGCAGAAGAATTTATCATCTCTCCTTTGGTGGATGCGCCGCGTCATCGCGACCCGGAAAAATTTCCGCGCTTTTTCCCGCGGCACGCTCGAGTTTCTTTTTCCAGATAACGCGAAGGTGCTGGCGTTTCTGCGCCGCTACGAAGACGAAACTGTTCTCGTGGTTGTGAATCTCTCTCGCTTCGCCCAAGTAGTGGAGCTCGATCTGGCGCAATTCTCCGGATGCGTGCCCGTTGAAGTCTTCAGTCGTAATCGCTTTCCGACGATAAAAAAATCCGCCTACGTCCTGACGCTTGGACCGCATTCACATTATTGGTTTACGCTTCAGCCCCAGACCGAACGGCGCCGATTGGAGAAGAAGCGCGTGGTGCCGACGCTCAACACGCTTCCTGAGTTGCAATCGTTGCTCGATGATGGCGCGCGCGCGCGCATCGAAGGAGAAGTCTTACCCGAATACATCGCCACTTGTCGCTGGTTCGGCGCGAAGGCGCGCACGCTTCGGCAAATGCGCGTTCTTGAGCGTTCCGCTATTTCTTCCGAGCCCAACGCCGCGCAATTTTGGTTCGTCGAAGTGAGCTATCTTGATGGCCCGACCGAAACCTATGCTTTGCCGGTAAAGATCCTTTCCGACGACAAAGCGCGATCGCTTGCCCAATCTGCGCCGCACGCGGTCATCGCGCACTTCAGTGACGAGCACGGCTCCATTCTCTTCGACGCGGTTTGGGACACCGATTTTCGCGAAAAACTTTTTCGCCTCATGCTGGATCGACAACATGCCAGCGGGCGAAATGGAAATCTGGTCGGCGCACTGAGTCCACGGATCGGACCGGTCACGACCGTTCTGCCTTCAAATGTGCTCCGCGGCGAGCAGAGCAACTCATCCATGCTTTTTGCCGACAAATTCTTCCTCAAGCTTTACCGGAAACTTGAGGACGGCGTGAACCCCGACGTCGAGGTCACGCGGTTCCTGACCGAGCGCGCGCAATTCGATAACGTGCCCGCGTTTGGCGGTGCAATTGAATATCGCCGGG
Source organism: Verrucomicrobiota bacterium (assembly GCA_003218705.1). GTDB lineage: Bacteria > Verrucomicrobiota > Verrucomicrobiia > Chthoniobacterales > UBA10450 > AV40. The sequence goes on from QHOI01000161.1 coordinate 4,191, forward strand.
CTAAAACGCAACCCACCGTTGTTTGCTTGTTGCAGGACGCAATCACGAGTGAATCCGACGCCTGGACGATGACGCTCGATCACGTCGGCCGTTTTTACGAACGCGTCCTTTGCCGTAAAGCCGAGCTGCAAAATGAAACCGCGCCGGCTGGCCCGCTGGTCGAAGAATTGGTCGGTGGGGTTTACGCCGAGAAAGCAAAACTGCTCGCGCAACGCACCGGCGAATTGCATCTCGCGCTCGCCTCAGTCCGGGACGATCCCGTATTCGCGCCGGAACCGTTCAACGCCATGGCCCAGCGTTCTGTTTATCAAAGCATGCGCGCGCTCCTGCGCCGCAATTTCGAATCGCTGAAAAAGAAATTGCGCGACGTGCCCGAAAATCTTCGCGACGAAGCCAAAGACGTTCTCGGTACCGAAAAGGAAATTCTCGCCCGCGAAAAACGTCTGCTCGATCGCAAAACCAACGCCGCCAAAATCCGGATCCACGGCGATTATCATCTCGGCCAGGTCCTCTCCACCGGAAAAGACTTCGTCATTCTCGATTTCGAAGGCGAACCGGCACGGCCGTTGAGCGAGCGCAAACTCAAACGCTCCGCGCTGCGCGACGTCGCCGGCATGATGCGCTCGTTTCAATACGCCGCTTACAGCGCGCTTTGGCAACCGGCCATGCGCGCCGAAGACGTCCCGTTCCTCGAGCGCTGGGCCGATCTCTGGTATCGCCAGATGAGCAGCACTTTTCTCCAAAGTTATTTGCAGACTGCGTCCGGCGCGATGTTCGTCCCGCAAAACTCCGACGACCTCCAAGTTCTTCTCGAAGCCTATCTCCTCGACAAAGCCGTTTACGAAATCGGCTACGAACTCAACAACCGCCCCGACTGGGTTATCATCCCCATCCGCGGCATCAAACACATTCTGAAATCAGCGTAAAAAATTGCCACCGATTCACACAGATGAAATCTGTTTCTTTTATCTGTGAAAATCTGTGTCAATCTGTGGCTCTAAACAATGGTTTGGAAAAATCCTATGAATCAGCATCTCGACAAGATCGACAATGACATTGCGGAGAAACATCTGTTAAAGCATCCGTTTTATCTCGCCTGGACGCGCGGTGAGCTGAGCAAAGAGGCGCTGACAGATTATGCGCGGCAGTACTATCATCATGTCGCGGCGTTTCCGACCTACCTCTCGGCGGTGCATGCGAAATGCGACAATCAACCGACCCGGAAACAAATTCTTTCCAATTTGATCGACGAAGAGGCCGGCTCGCCGAATCATCCCGAGCTTTGGAAACAGTTCGCGGAAGGCCTCGGCGTGCAAGATGTCGATCTTGCCAACACGGAGAAACAGCCCGAGACGAAGGATTTGATCGGCACATTCCGATCAGTCTGCGGCAACGAATCGACCGCGGAAGGGCTGGCCGCGCTTTACGCGTACGAGAGTCAGATCCCGGCGATCTGTGAATCGAAGATCGACGGATTGAAAAAGCATTACGGATTCATCGATCCGAAGCATTACGAATATTTCTCGGTCCACATCGAAGCTGATCGCGAACATTCCGCGGCTGAGCGGAAAATGCTGAGCACGTACGTCGACAATCAGAACATCGACAACGTGCGCGCGTCAGTGCAGCGCGTCCTCGACGCGCTCTGGGAAATGCTCTCCGGCGTTTGCCGACGTCACGCTATTAGTTGCTAAGATTTGGAGGACGTCCGCGCCGGCGGCGCGCTCCTGTCATTAACACCTCGCTTTAGCGAGGTGCTTCGCAATGAAAAGCGAACGAAACCGTTTAAACGGTTTCGTTCCTAGCTGCGTGGCTGTACACCGCGCTAAAGCACGGTGTTTGGAAAGTCGCGCAGCGCTAAGTGCGGCGGCACGTGTCCCTCCAATTAAAAAATCACCTCGGCGTGATGCCTTCGGCCAGATCGACGTGGAAACTTTGCTTCACCTTGTTCGTGCCGAAACTTAATTCCGCGTTGTAATCGCCGGCCGGCAGCAATCGCTTCGGATCGTCGCCGCCGTACTCAATGCTGACGTCTTTGCTCGGACGCAGGTCCCAATTCAATCGGGTGAATCCGGGCGTGCCGGGCGCTTTCAGATTCGCGACTGGTTGCCCGGTCGATTTCGTGACTGAGAGTTTGATTTCGTCACCGGTGAATTCTTTTACCCAAACGGTAAAGAGCGCGCCTTCGGCTGGATTTTGGCCGCGATAAACTCCTTTGCCGTTGGAATCAACAAAGCCCGGCTGCAAATACGCGCCGGTGACCGAGCGGACACTAAATAGATGCACCGGCTTCGCTGCGATCTCGGGCGTGAATTCACGGAACGGCGTACTGTCATCGATAACCGCGATGCTCCGTCCGTGCGTCGCAATCGCGAGATCGGCGGTGCGCGGATGAATCTGAATATCATCCACGCGCACCGGCGGAACATCGCCGATACGGACCCAATGCGCGCCCTGGTCGAACGACGCGAACAATCCAAAGTGCGTTCCCGCGTAAAGCAATTTCGGATTCACCAAATCTTCGCGCACAACTTCAAGTGAAGCGTTCACCGGCAAATCACCAACGACCGGTTGCCAGGTTTTGCCGAGATCGCCCGTGCGCAAAATCATCGGGCGGTCGTCACCGGTGCGATACGCGTTCGTTGCCACATACGCGACGTTTGGATCGACATTCGACGGTTCGATCCGCACGACCCATTGCCCGCGGGCAGGCTCGGGCAAATTGTTGGTCAGCTCGGTCCATTTGCCGCCGTCGTTTTCGGTGATCCAAAGACGACCATCATCCGTTCCGGCCCAGAGTAATCCCGCGCGCTTGGGCGATTCGGCCACCGAAAAAACGACGCCGTAACTTTCCGCGCCGCTGCCGACTGCGTTCGTTTTGTTTGGATCGTTGTGCGTCAGATCGGGACTGATCACGGAATATTTCTCCATCCGATCGGTCAGCTTGAAGACGCAGTTGCCGCCAAGATAAATCACACCGGGTTTGTGTTTGCTCATCACCATTGGCGAATTCCAGTGGAAACGGTAACGCGGCGCGCCTTCCGTTGGTTCGGGCCGCAAACGCCGCAGCTCGCCGTTGCGCAAATTGATCCGGTGCACTTCCCCACCCTGGCTCTCGGCGTAAAACGTGTCGCGATCGGTCGGGTCGAACAGAACATAAAAACCGTCGCCGCCGGCGAGCGCGGTCCAATCCGAATTGCGAATCAGCTCTTTGCTTTGCACGCCGCTTGGCCCAACCCAGTTCTCGTTGTCCTGCAAGCCGCCGGCGATTCGGAAATACGGTTTCGAATCGTCAAGGCAAATTCGGTAAAATTCTCCCGCCGGAATCTTGCTCAGGTGGTCCCAGTTTTTCCCGCCGGCAAAACTTTGATACAGGCCGCCGTCGGTCCCGAGCAACAAACGCTGACAAACCGGCGGCTTCGGCGGTTTGTTTTTGTCTTCCGGCTTGGGCGGCTTGGGCGCCGGGGCCGTGCCAGGCTGAATGGCCAGGGCGTGGCAATCCGGATGCACTTTCTCGGAAAGATCTTCCCGGAAATTTTTGCCGCCATCATCCGAGACAAGCAGCGCGAATTGGAGCAGATAAACACGCTGATCGTTCGCGGGATCGATCCGGATCTGACTGAAATAAAATGGCCGCGGATCGATCGCGCTCATTCGCGTCCAATGCTCGCCGTTGTCTTCCGATCGAAAGACGCCGCCGCTTTTGCTGCGCAAATCGCTCAGAGTGCCCGAACCGCCTTCAAAACTTTGCCCAACGGCCATCACGATTTTCGGATTACTCGCACTCACGGCCAGACCAATTCGACCAGTCTGCGGGGGCAAACCGCCGCTCAATTTTTTCCAGCTCGAGCCGCCATTAGTACTTTTGAAAATTCCACCGACGTCTTCACCGCCGGTCGCCTCGGGTCCGGAAGTGAAACTCCACGGTGTGCGCTGCCGGGCGTAAAGCGCTGCATAAACAGTCTGCGGATTGCTTGGATCGAGAATCACATCGCCGCAGCCCGTGCGCGCGTTGTGCGGCGCGGCCGCCTGGAGAATCAGCTTCCATGTTTTGCCGCCGTCAGTTGTTTTGTAAAGGCCGCGCTCGCCACCGTCCGCCCATAAATGTCCCATCGCCGCGACGTAAGCGACGTCCGGATTCTTTGGATCGACCACGATGCGCGCAATGGTTCGGCTGTCTTTCAATCCGACGTTGGTCCAATGTTCACCGCCGTCGGTTGTTCGATAAACGCCGTCCCCCCAATCGGAGGAGTTCCGGTCGTTCGCTTCGCCGCTCCCAACCCAAATGACGTCCGAATCGGACGGCGCAATTGCAATCGCGCCGATGGAAAGCACGGATTGTTTGTCGAAAATTGGATCGAACGAAACGCCGCTGTCGCCCGACTTGAAAACGCCGCCGTGTCCGAGCGCGACATAAAACACGAACGGATTGCGCGGATCGATCGCAATATCGGAAACGCGCCCACCCATGACTGCGGGACCGATCGAACGCGCCTTGAGATTCTTGAAGAGCACATCGGTCCCCTGCGGCGCCCCAGTAGACGGCGCTGGCGTTACGGAAGCCGACAACGGTGGAGTCGTGCTCGCTGGCGATGCAGCTGCCGGCGAACCCGCAGCCGCAGGAGCCGACGCGGGCGGTGATTCTTCCTGCGCGAACGAAACTGAAAGGCTAACAAACGAAGCGAAGATCAGAGCGACTCGAGTACTCATAAGCTTGAGAAACAAATCATGGCAATTTCACGCGGTAGAGCAAGCACCTCGCTTGCAGATTTCTGTAGCGGCGTTTCGTCAGCGCCGCAATATTGTCGACCTTGTATGACGCAGCCAATGCTGGAAGGAAAGGTTGGAGTTGTCTTCGGTGTCGCGAATAAGCGCAGTATCGCCTGGGCAATCGCGCAGGCCTGGGCGGCCGCGGGCGCGCGTCTCATTTTCAATTACCAAGGCGAACGGCTGAAAGAGAACGTCGAGGAACTGACGGCAGCTTTCGGAGAGAAAACGCCACTCTTTCCATGTGACGTCTCGAGCGACGCGGAAATCAAAACATTTTTCGAGAAAGTCCGCGGCGAAACCGATCGTGTCGATCTTCTGCTCCACTCGGTCGCGTTCGCTCCGAAGGAAGCGTTGGAGGGTGACTTTGTGAGCACGACCCGCGAGGCGTTTCGCGTCGCGCACGACATCAGCGCCTATTCGCTGGTCGCGCTGGCGCGAGAAGTATCACCATTTATGACAAACGGCGGCAGCATTGTGGCAATGACTTATTACGGCTCGGAAAAAGTTGTGCCGCACTACAACGTGATGGGCGTAGCAAAAGCGAGCCTGGAGGCATCCACTCGTTACCTCGCTTACGATCTTGGTCCTAAGAAAATCCGGGTGAACTGCATTTCAGCCGGTGCGGTGCAGACGCTGGCCGCGCGCGGCATCAGCGGGTTTTCTCAAATGTTAAAGCATTATCAGGAACGCGCTCCGTTGAAGCGCAGTTGCGACCCATCCGAGCTGGGCACGACCGGTGTTTTTCTGGCGAGCGACGGGGCCGCGGCAATCACCGGTCAGGTGATTTACGTCGACGGCGGCTACCAAATCATGGGCATGTAGCCATTTCCCCAAAAAATGAAAGGACTTCAGAAATGATTGCGCGAGTTTGGTACGGCTGGACCACGCGCGAGAACGCAGAGAAATATCAAAAGCTTTTGCGCGAAGAAGTGTTGCTCGAAATCGCGCATCGCAGCATTCCGGGCTACAAAGGCGCGGAGCTTTTCGTTCGCGAGGCCGAGAACGATGAAATGGAGTTCATTACCCTGTTGCGTTTCGAAACGCTCGATGCCGTGAAGATTTTTGCGGGCAAAAATTACGAGCAACCGGTCATTCCTCCGGACGCCAAGAAATTGCTCAAACGACACAGCGAACGATCACGCCATTACAAAGTCGTCGCGCTTAACTGACCGCAGATGGCGTTGGCCGACGAACTGCGGAAGTTGCTGGACAGCGACGTTGTCACCGACGATGCCGAGGCGCTCGCCGCTCACAGTGGCGACAAATGGTTCGCCGCTGAAGCGCCCGAGGTTGTTGTCTTCGCAAGATCGACATCTGACGTGTCGAAACTTCTGAAATTCGCGTCGCAGAAAAAAATTCCGGTGACGGCACGGGGCGCTGGGTTCGGTTATGTCGGTGGCTGTGTGCCGGCGAAAAAAGGCATTGCTCTCTCGCTAATGCGAATGAATCGGATCAAGGAAATCAATTTCCAGGACGCAATCGCAATCGTCGAGCCGGGTGTGATCACGGCCGATCTGAAAGCGGCCGCGCGCGCGCAAAAGTTATTTTATCCGCCGGATCCTGCGAGCATGAAAGATTGCAGCATCGGCGGAAATATCGCGACCAATGCGGGTGGACCGCGCTGTTTGAAATACGGCGTCACCCGCAATTATGTGACCGGTCTGGAAGTCGTGCTCGCCAGCGGCGATATTTTACGGACCGGCGGACGGGTGCACAAAAACAAAACCGGCTTCGATTTGATCGGGCTTTTTGTTGGTTCGGAAGGAATGCTCGGCGTTGTCACCGAAATCACGCTGCGACTGCTGCCACTGCCGCCCGCGCGCGCGACCCTCTCCGCCGCCTTTGCCGCGATGTCGCAAACCGCCGCCGCCGTGCAGGAAATTTTCGCGAAAGGATTTTTGCCGTCGTCGCTTGAGATTGCCGACAGTTTTACCCTCGAAGCCGCACGAAAAGATCTGGGCAAAGCGATCGTGCCGCCGGGCAATGCGCATCTTCTGATCGATCTCGATGGACAGGAGGAAAGCGTGCGAAGCGAAGCGCAAGCAATCCGCCAATTGCTCGCCGATAAAAAGCCGAACACTCTGGAAATGGCGACGGGCGAAGAAGATTGCGAGAAACTTTGGGAGTTGCGCCGGCAATTCAGCAATTCACTGCGCGCGACCGGCCTCACTAAATTGAATCAGGATGTGGTCGTTCCGCGCAGCCACATTGTCGATCTTGTCGAGTTCGCCGAGCGGTTGCACGCGAAGTACGGATTTCCGATCGCTTGTTTTGGCCACGCCGGAGACGGCAACATTCACATCAACATCATGGCCGATCGTTACAATCGCGACGCGGACGTGCGTCAAAAAGTGGAGCACGCTCTGGATGACTTATTCGCGCAAGTGCTCGCCTGGGGCGGAGTCATCACCGGCGAACACGGTATTGGTCTGGCCAAAAAGCGCTGGTGGCCGGACGCGACCAGCGGGGTTGTCCGTGAGCTCCATCGCAAACTCAAAGACGTCCTCGACCCGAACGGGATTTTGAATCCAGGAAAATTTATCGAGTAAGTTTGAATGTTTTTGGGGACAACTGCGTCTAACTTTCTGCTGCGTATTCGCGCTGGCTTAGGGTCGTATGAAACCGGGGAAAATCACGCACACGGTCGCAGCTTTGCTCTCATCCATAACGTCGCTTTTCGCTCACGGAGCAGTGACCAAGGCGGAGCCGAGCAAGGTCAAGCTGAGTAAAAAATCCGAGAAAAAATCGGACGAATCAAACGTCGGAGTCGATTCGCTCGCATTCGCGCCAACTCATTTGAGATCGGCGCCGCCGGCGGCGGGCGAAAGTTATCCCTGGAAACAACAGATTGTGACCACGGTTTTCTGGATCGGCGAAAAACCGAGCGAAAACAATCCGGTGCCGAACCGCGCCAGTTCGTGGGACAAAGAGTGGTCGAAAAGTTACGGCGGCTTTGACGATCCGAATCCGGCGCGCCGGCGGGATTACATTCCGGCGAAATTCACCCCGCGGCAGAATCCCTTTTATTGCGCACTTCCTTACAACGACAAAGCCGCCACTGGCCACAGGGCCGAAGCGTCGCGGGTCGTTCCGTGGTTCAACGAAGCGTATCAAGGGCCGGGCGTCTCCGTTTGCAAGGACCGCTGGATTGCGATTCGCAAGGGAAACAAGGTCGCCTACGCGCAGTGGGAAGACGCCGGACCGTTTCGGACGGACCACTGGCAATACGTTTTCGGCAACGAACGCCCGAAACCAAATCTGAACAAGGGCGCCGGTCTCGATGTTTCGCCGGCGGTGCGCGATTATCTTGGTTTAAATGAAACTGACGTGACCGATTGGCAGTTCGTCGATTTCAAAGACGTGCCGCACGGACCATGGTCGAAACTGGGAGAGAACAACACCTTCGTCATCGCCCATCGGAACGAGCAACGCGCAATGGCGCAGGCGAAAGCCGGCCGCGGCGCTCCCCGAGCCTCGGCCACCGAGTAGTTGCATCGGCGTTGCAGATTTTGGTAAAATCAACGGCATGCGAACCCCCCATTCGATCCTGGTTGTTTTCTGCACTTTTATCGCTCTAAACACCGGCGCCGAAGCCGCCGAATCTCAACCGGCAATGATCGGGCAAGGCGCGGATTCAGTGGCCGCAAGACTTCATTATCCTCAAACAGCAAAAGCCGCAAAAACTGAAGGGGCCGTGCAATTTTATTGCGAAGTAGGAGCTGACGGTCGAGCGCGTCACGTTCGGGTCATTGCCGAAAGTTCGTGGAGCGCGCTTCGTTTCAACGTGCGAAACGCAGTTCAGCAAGGTCGATTCATCCCGGCGCGCCTAAATGGCAAAACCACTTCAGTCATGATCGGTGGCACCGTGTTTTTTCTTATGCCGAAAGGACAACCAACCATTCTAGTCACGATGGCTACGGCCGACAAAACCAAGGCAGCGGCCGGGCGAAATTATATTCAACCCCAAATGCTCGCTAGCTTTGATGACTTGGAGCGCAAAATGTACACCTGGCGAAGTTTGGTCACGCAATATTCTGCATTTCCGTCGGCAGAAGTGATGTGCAATGTAGACGCCAGCGGGAATCTAACGGGCACAAAAATCGTTAACGAGAGTAAGGCCAATAGCGGACTTGGTGCTGTCGCGGTCAAAGCTTGCGAGGGCGCGAAATTTGTTCCCGCCCTCGATAACAGCAAACCCGTGCCCGGACAATTCAATCTCGCCATTGATTTCGCGATGCTAGTCAATCCTGATGAAATGGCACCAGGCTCTCATCTCAAGCAACGCGAAGAGTAGGAGCGCGCGGAATAAGATCGACATCAACGATCAACCGTGGAACTCGCCGGATTTGCCCGTTGTTCGTTGACTCGAATGAAAGCAAAGTAACCGCCGATCACGCAACCCACGATCAAAACGAACAGGAAAACGAATCCAGCTGTGCGAATCGATCGGTAGCGTTCGCCCGCTTGTTTCCAGGTCGCGCGCTTTTGGATCAGCTCCAGTTCGAGCAAGCGCGATAGTTTATCGGCGTCGATTTCGTTCGGTTTAGGCCCAGCAGGATCAGCCATGATGCCGAGAAATCCGCAAATATCATGCCCGACTAACACCGGACTTTAGTCGGGTGTTTCAGCACCGGAGTCGGGAAAACCGTTTAAACGGTTTCTAATGTGTCGTTTGCTGCAATCACCGCGCTAAAGCGCTGTGTTAATCAGATTGCGCTATAGTGCGAGATCGACGTCGTGCTCCTGAAAGACCTCCGTCGGTGGCACTCTCGTTGCTTTCAAAAAGGGGTGCACGCCACCTTCTTCCAGAAAGTCCTCATCTGCGCCTTTGCCGGTTTCCTTGCCGCCTCGCTCGTTGAGTGGGCAAAGGTTTTCGTGGAAGGCGCTGACGACGCCCTAAACAAAGGCTACAAGCACCGCGCGGTGCTCGATACGACGAAGTAAGATAAAAGGCGATTGCTGCTGGCTCGCCCGCGTTTAATTTGCGGCCAGCAGTATGAAAGTCGGCTTCGCCCAGCTCAATCCCACCGTGGGGGATTTGCGCGGTAACTTCGAAAAGATCTTTCAATCCTACGAACGTTTGGCCCCGGCCGGCGCCGAACTCATCGTTACGCCCGAACTCGCGATCACCGGGTATCCGCCACAGGACCTTGTCTTTAAATCGCGCTTTGTTCCGGAAACGCTTGAGATTTTGGAGGAACTTCATCGGCGTGTTGGCAAAGCCGCGTTATTGGTCGGATTTGTCGATCGGAACGAAGGCCGCGGTCGGCCATTTCATAACGCCGCCGCCTTACTCGTGCGCGGAGAGCCGATTCGCAAAGCGCACAAATCGCTCTTGCCAACTTACGATGTTTTCGATGAGGACCGCTATTTCCAACCGGCGGCCCGCGTCCAGCCTTTCGACCTGAACGGGAAAAAAATCGGCGTCACCATTTGCGAGGATATTTGGACCGAACATTACCTCCCCCGCCCGCTTTATGACTGCGAACCAACTCGAAGTCTGATCGAACAAGGCGCTGACATAATTCTCAACTTGAGCGCGTCGCCGTTCACGCTGCATAAACCGGCGATTCGTTATGAAATGGTGGCGACGCTCGCGCGCACTTACCAGCGGCCCATCTTTTATTGCAACGCCGTCGGCGGCAATGACCAGCTCATTTTCGACGGGAACTCGATTGCGGTGAATTCGTCCGGCGGTTTGATCGCGCAACTTCCCGCTTTTCGCGAACACGAACAGATTGTGGACACAGAATCAACTGCCGCGGTCGAGTTCCGCGAAGAATCGACCCCGGAACAACTTTTCGCCGCCCTTTCGTTAGGTCTGCGCGATTACTTGCGGAAATGTAATTTCAAATCGGCCGTGCTCGGTCTAAGCGGCGGAGTCGATTCGGCCGTGGTCGCCGTAATTGCAGTCGAAGCACTCGGAGCGGAAAACGTCGTTGGCGTTTCGATGCCGAGCCAATATTCGTCGCGCGGCAGCATCAACGATGCGAAGAAGCTGGTCGAGAATCTCGGCATCAAATTGTTGCACGTCCCGATCGCCGAGACGTTCGCCGTCTTCAAAGGCCAGTTTAAGGAAATCTTTTCCGGACTGCCGGAAAGCGAGACCGAAGAAAACATGCAGCCGCGTTTGCGCGCCATGACGTTGATGGCGCTGTCCAACAAATTTGGACATCTGGTTCTTTCAACCGGAAACAAAAGCGAACTCTCGGTCGGTTATTGCACGATTTACGGCGACATGGCGGGCGGCCTCGCCGTCATCAGCGACGTGCCCAAGACAATGATCTACGAACTCGCCCGCTGGATAAATCGGCCAAGGGAAATCATTCCAAGATCGACAATCGAAAAGCCGCCGAGCGCGGAATTGAAACCGAACCAAAAAGACCAGGACACGCTGCCGCCCTACGAAAAACTGGACGAGATTTTGCGGCTCTACGTCGAGGACAACTTGAGCGCGCGCGACATCATTGGCCGCGGGTTTGACGAGAACACGGTTCGCTGGGTCCAACGCCGGGTCGATCTCAATGAATACAAGCGCGAGCAAGCCGCGCCCGGGCTAAAAGTCACGAGCCGCGCCTTCGGCCTCGGCCGCCGGATGCCGATCGCCCAAAAATACGTCGATTAAGAACGCTCTCGCCCAAGTAGTGTTGTTAGCGCTGGCCATCTCGGCGTGGCCTTTAACGGCGCCCGCGGCCGAAGTGATCGACGGCATCAGTTTTGCCGACGATCCGCACATGCTGTTCGTTCCCGTTGAAGAGATTGCGTCGGCGCTTGGCTGGGAAACGCAGCTGAACCAAGAGTCGAAGGATATCTTCTTGAACGGCCAGGCACTCAATCCGACGCGTCTTCGAACGCTGACAAATGGAACTTCGTTAGTACCACTTGATGAACTGCAGCGCGCCGGCGCGACCACTACGTGGGGCGATGACGGAATGCAGGCGCTCGTCGCAAGTGGCTTTTTTAAAAAAGCCGCGATTCAATTTGCGGCCAAACATGTCGAAGTGGACTTGGGGAACCAGCGTTTGCGCGCGTACCAAGGCGCTCGACTCGTGCTCGACAGTCACATCAGTTCAGGCCGGGAAGGAAGGAAAACGCCGCCGGGAGACTTCAAGGCCGGGCCGGTCAAATCGCCGATGCATCGCTCACGGCTCTACCACAACGCGCCGATGCCGTGGAGCGTGCAAGTGCACGAGAACGTTTTCATTCACGGCTTCCAAAAAGTGCCGCGACACCCGGCCTCACATGGTTGCATCCGCTTGCCGCTGGCGGGCGCCAATCCCGCCAAGTGGTTCTACGATTGGATCGACATCGGTACACCAATCAGCATCAGAGGGCATTGGCCCGTCGCCACTCCTCGGGTTGAAAAGTCTACTGTTCTTAGTCGCCTCACCTTTCAAAAGATAATCATCGCCACCGCTGCAATCATCGCATGCATATTGATTGTCTTGTTCATATTGCAACGCCGTGGAAAAGTCTAAGCAACAGCCGGAATTAATTAGCATCGACTGATTCGTTCTTGCGACATTCGAAGCGATTGCTGATTTTACTTCGTTAGGCCAATAGTTGCTGGATACGCGCAAACAAAATCTGCTTCATCGGGATGTTTATGTTGCGGCGGGTGGAATGTTTTCTACTTTTTAATTCCTACTTTGTAGTTTCTTCGTCATTAGTAAGCCGGGGAGCGTTATATGGCACTCGATGGAAAGCACGCACTGATCACGGGGAGTTCGCGCGGGATCGGAAGAGGAATCGCACTGAAACTGGCGGAGAACGGCGTCAAGGTCGCGATTCATTATTATCAGAATGAGGCTGCGGCGAAAGACACGCTCGCTCAGGTCCGCAAACGAGGTTCCGATGGCTGCGTCGTTCAAGCCGACGTCACACGTCCAGAACGAATCACCGAGATGTTTCGGAAGGTTCAGGGCGAATTCGGCAAGCTCGACATCTTCGTCAGCAACGCGCGGCCGGATCTCCCGGGGTTCTACCGGCGGCCTTTGGACATCACGCTTGAACAATGGCACATGGCGCTCGACTCCCAAGCCCGGGCGTTCCTGCTGGGAGCCCAGGAATCAGCGCGCATCATACCCGATGGGGGTAGGATTCTTGCCATTACTTACAGCCCCGGCGGCCGCACGGGGAGCTGGCAGCCATGGGTTGCCATGGGTGCCGCCAAGGCAGCGATGGACTCGCTCGTTCGCTACTTCGCGGTGGCCCTAGCGCTGCGAGGGATCACCGTCAATGGCATCAGTCCCGGGGGCATCTTCGGTCCGCCGAATGTGGTTGAGGGGGGTGTCTTGCGCGTTTTGCCGCAAGAGATCCAAGAGGCGATTCGAGTCTGGCACGAGGGCGGCTGGACCCCAATGGGTCGGTTGGGCACCCCGGAAGATGTCGGCAACGCCGTTATGTTGCTGTGCATGGATGAAGCGAGCTTTATTACCGGCCAAATCCTCCATGTGGATGGGGGGGCTTCGATCATGGACACCGTCTTGCCGCTCGATATCCAGCGGGGCTAACTCTGCTTGTCGAGAACGCTTTGCGCCCATGGGCGACCTAACCAAGTTGGCGTAGCGAACCGATAGCGCGTGTTCAACTGACCTCTGTCTTCTGACCTCTGACCTCTGAAATGCGGAGCAGATCTCGTTGCCACGGAACAAGCAACGCGTCGGCGCGGGTTCGATCAGCAGCGATGGCTTCCAGAGTCGCGCGAGGCGCGATGAAGGAAGATTCAATCTGCAAATCTTTCGCCGCCTGATCGCGATTTCGACGCAATTGCTCGATCCGCTTTACAACTTCTGCGGTTGCGCGCGTTCCGGAACGACGCGGCCTGACCGGCCAATCTTTTTCCGGCAAGTGCATTCCGCGCTCCGCCGCTTCTCGAAAAGCGCGGCGACGGCGATCGGAAAAATGTTTGTAATCCGGAGATTCACCGGCGGCGAACTTTTCGGCGGAGTGCAGCAGCTCGCGGTTCTGTAAAATGTGAAATGGCGGACGATCCACCGCTTCGGCTTCCTTCTCTCGCCAATTCCATAATTCGCGCAAGACCGCGTAGGCGCGACCACGCAACGCACCGGCCCCGGAAATTCGCCACGCTTCATCGACATCGCGCTCGCGATCGATCGCGGCTTGCTCGAGTGCGCGCTGACAGGATTGCCGAAACCACTCCATTCGGTTTCGGGAATCCAATTCCTTTTCCAAACGTTCGGCCATCGGCAGCAAATAACGCGTGTCGTTGACCGCGTAGTCGGCCATTCGTGTGGGAAGCGGGCGCTGCGCCCAGTTTGCTTTTTGCGATCCTTTCGCCAGCTCGATTCCAAAATAACGCTGAACGAGCGCGGCTAGACTGAATTCGCGAATACCGATCAAACGCGCCGCGATTACGGTGTCGAAAATTCTCTCCGGGACGAAATTCAAATTCCGCCGGAGCAATCGCAGATCGTAATCGGCGCCGTGGAGAACGATTTCTTTGCCTGCGAGCGCATCACCCAACGGCGCAAGATCGACATTCGCCAAAGGATCGACAATTACGTCGCGCTCCGGAATGCTGATCTGGAGTAGACAAAGCTTCTCTTTGTAACAGTGCAGACTGTCGGCCTCGGTATCGAGCGCCACCCGACCGACTGATTCAAGTTGGGGAAGCAGCTCGCGAAGCTGCGCCACGTTCGCGATCACTTCAATCCGCTCAGGAGTAGCTCGGCGTTGGTTTTGGTCGCGTTCAAGTTGTCGATCAATTTCTCCATCGCCTCGATCGGCGGCAGCGCAGCCATCGCTTTGCGCAGGAGCTGCACCCGTTCCCATTCTTCCGGATGATAAAGCAAATCTTCGCGCCGCGTGGCCGAAAGCATCGGATGAATCGCCGGATAAAGCCGTTTCTCCTGCAACGCGCGGTCGAGATGCAGCTCCATGTTGCCGGTGCCTTTGAATTCTTCGAAAATCAGTTCGTCCATGCGACTGCCGGTCTCGGTCAGCGCGGTCGCGAGAATAGTCAAGCTGCCGCCTTCTTCGACATTGCGGGCGGACCCAAAAAATTTCTTCGGCTTAGTCAACGCCTTTGCTTCGACGCCGCCCGACATGATTCGGCCTTTGCTCGGCTGCAAATTATTGTAGCCGCGCGAGAGCCGGGTCAGGCTGTCGAGCAAAATCACGACGTGTTTTTTCATTTCGACCAAACGCTTGGCCCGCTCGAGCACCATCTCCGCGACCTGCACGTGTCGGGTCACGTTCTCGTCAAAGTTCGAATGATAAATCTGGCAATCGATCTCGCGCTCGAGATCGGTCACTTCCTCGGGCCGCTCGTCCACCAGCAAGAGAATGAGAACGATTTCCGGATGATTCACCCGGATCGCTTTGGCGATTTCCTTGAGTAAAATCGTTTTGCCCACGCGCGGCGGCGCCACGATCAACCCGCGTTGACCGTGCCCGAGAGGCGCCAACAGATCGACTCCCCGCGCACAGATCGAGTTCGTCTTTGGATTTTCGAGCATGATCCGGCCCTGCGGAAACTGGGGCGTTAATTTTTCGAAATCGGTCGGCTCGCTCCATTTCTCGGCGGGCTCGCCCTCGATTGTGACGACGTCGTCGAGCACCAGTCCTTTCTCACGATCGCGCGGCAGGCGAAGTTTTCCGGCAAGTTTTTGTCCGGGCCGCAGATGATAAAGCTCAATCGCGGCGCGCGGCACATAAACGTCCTCCGGGACCGGCAGGAAATTCAGCTCCGGATAACGCAGCAAGCCGAACGAATCGGCGACTTGATCGAGAAAACCCTCGGCCGTGACGTTGGCCCCCTGGCCGAGCGCCGCCCGCGCGATGTCCAGAATATGATGATGCCGCGATCGCGCGGGATGGAGATGCAAATTGAAATCGCGCGCGACCGGAAGGAGATCGTCAAGTTTTTCCAGCTCGTTGATGCTCAACTGAGTTCGAGCCGGGGTGCGAGCCGCACTGGCACTTTTTTTTGTAGCCGGCGTCCCTGACGCCGGTTCTGAACCGCGATCATCGATCGCGGCTACAGATTCCGCCGCCGTCTCGGCGGCATTTTCGTTTAACTTTTCGTCCATTTTTCCTGACGCCACAGTTCCAGCAAACTCACAGCCTGCTCCGCAAGCACAGCTCGATCGCCGTTGTTCCAGGCAACGTGATTGGCTCGTTTGATTTTTTCTTCGAGAGACATTTGCGATTTGATCATGGCTTCGGCCGGGGCGCGCTCGATCTTCATTCGCCCCACGAGATTGGCGAGCTGGATATCGGGCGAACAGGCGACCACCACCACGCGGTCGCACAAGGTTTCACCACCGGTTTCATAAAGAAGTGGAATGTCTGCGAAGAAAAATTCGGGAGATCTGCGGCGCCTGTCCGCTTCAACGCTCCATTGCCGGCGAATCCGGGGATGGAGAATTTGTTCGAGCGCGCGCCTTTTGGCGGCGTCCCGAAAGATTATCGCGCGGAGTGCCTCCCGATTCAAGTCGCCGTTGCGGGAAAAGATGCCGAATCCGAATTTGGCCAGGAGCTCCCGTTTAACTTCCTCAAGATCGACCAGTTGACGCGCGACGGCATCGGCGTCGAAAAACTTGGCGGCGGGAAGAATTTCCTTAAGACAATCGCAGAAAGTGCTCTTGCCCGTCGAAATGCCTCCGGTGATTCCAATTGCGGGCATTTCAGATCAATGCAACTTCGTTTTCTTCGCCCGTATTCGCCCCCGGCAACATCGTGCGAGAAATACCCTCTTTGCGTACTGCTTCATGAAAATCTATGAGCAACCCGAGCGGAACATCCAACAACTACAGAGCGTGCATGGCGGAGGATCACTACACAAAAGATAACTAAGTAAACTAAGGCGGCTGCACGGACGATTTAAGAAAGAAAACTTCGCTACCTTCGTTTTCTTCTGTTTAACAGAAACTACTTCTTGTAGGCGGGGATTTCCGGCAACACCGGCGGTTGCAGCTCTTCCTCTTGCTCCTCAGGAGCTTGTCCTAGCGGAGTTACCTTTCTGGCCGTCACGAAGATAATCAGATTGCGTTTAACATGCTGATCGATATTGCTGCGAAACAAGCGGCCGACCAGCGGAAGATCGCCGAGCAAAGGCGTGCGGTCCTCCACCTTCTGGACATCTTCCCGCATCAATCCCCCGATAACCACTGTCTGGCCGTCGGCCACCTGCACACTGGTGGTCACTTTGCGTGTACTAAAGATCGGCTGGTTAATCACGTTCTCAGTCAGAACAACTGGGGTGGAGGTTGTTAACATGCTTACAGACCCCACGGTGCCCATAGTGTTGACACCTATTGCATTAATGGGACTGCCGTAGTTGATGAACCCTTCGAACTCGACCACTTGAGGAACCAGGTTCAGGTCGATCGTCGCTCCGTCTGCTCCCACCACAGGTTCAACCTCCAAGGTGACGCCGGTGTTTCGAGTCTGCCAATCCTTAGGCGTTGTCGGTGTAACCACCACAGGAACAACCTGTGAACCGGTAGTTGTCGTAGTCCCGATACTTGGAACCTGCGGGGGGGTGAAGTCCGATGGATACCGGAATTCTCTGACGATTTCTATGATGGCCCGTTGCCCGCTTTTGGTTGTCACTTTCGGCGCGGAAAGAAGATCGACCCCTTTCTTTTGGTTGAGAGCCCGGATCACCACCTGAAACTGCGGATCAGTGAAGACACCGGCCAGCCCGAAGATGGCCGGGGCAACGCTCATTCCGCCGGTACCGCCAGCCAACAGTGCATCGAGTGCGGTAGCGCTGATCCCAAAGGTGCCGCTCCGATTGCCAGCGGTAACCGGGCCGCCGCCGATGCCAGTGCCGTTACTGTTGGTGAAGGTCGTTCCTCCGTTACCAACTGGATTTCCATTCGCGTCCAAGACAGGAAAATTCGCCGAGTTCACAGCGGTCCCTGTTCCCGAAGTCCCGCCGGATCCAAAGAGTTTATGGTTGCCAATGTTGAACGGGCCGAGGAGCCAATCAAAGCCCAGCTCTTTCAGATTGGTCTGGGTGATCTCGATAAACTTTGCTTCGATCTCCACCTGCTTTGGACCGGAGGCGTTCGCCTGTTCAACCAAGGCGTCAACCATATCGAGGTTGTCAGCCGTGTTGTGCACGACCAGCGTTCCGTTATGTGGAAAGAAGGTCGCACTAGACCCGCGGGGGAAGATGACACCCATGCTTTCGAGGTAAACCTTGGCATCAGCGCGACCAACGAGTTGACGATCGTTAAGTAACTGCTGGCGTGTGCTGGCAGTGGTTTCGACTGCTTGCGCCTGGCCGGTCGTACCGCTGGTGCCCGGCGGAAGCCTATTTCTGGTTTCGCTCTCGAAACGTAATGCGTTCTTCTCGAGAACCCCACTAGCCACTGGTGCACCTGCTGCACCTGCCGCGGTGCTCCCTCCCGTTTGCCCCAGGATTTGACCGCCACCCGCCGTACCGAGGTAATAGCCGACATCAAGCGGACCGCCGAAGAACTCGGGCGGCACCTGGTATGTTTTTGTGATCAATTCGTCGCTCTGTTCGGTTAGCGGGATGAGCAAGACCGCATGAGGTTCGACTTTAACTTTTAATGCCGCCTGATTGGCGATGTAGCGTAACGCCTCACCCAGAGGGATTTCATTGAGAGAAATTGTAATGCGCGCATTCTCGGGCGCGACAACCCCCGGGGCCTCGGCAGCTGGACGAGCCGGGGTAGCGACTGGCGCCTCAGCGGCAGGAGAACCAGCCGCAGCTGGTGGCGGGGCGGGTACCGCGGGCGCTACCGAGGGAGAAATTTCGCCAAGGCGCCGGGAACGCAATACGATGTTTACCCCTTTTTCGCCCTCGGGAGACGTATCGTTGGCGACGGCTTGTTGCCGCAGAAAATCGATCGCCTCGCGAAGGCTCGCGTCCTGAAACTCAACTCGCGGGATGATGATGGTGTTAAGTTTGCGAGTAATGCGCGCTGTGTCGCTAAGATTTGCACTGACGGAATTGAATGTTTCACGGGCAGTCGCCCCGTACTGACGGAGGGGTTGCTGCCAGCCCTTCTGCACGTCCGAGAGCTGACGTCCGCGCGTCTCATTATACGCGTCTTCACCGTAATGATACTTCGCGTTGTCGATCTTCTCTTGGCCGCGCCGCGCGGCAGTGTTGTAAGGGTCGAGCGCCAGGACCTGTTCGTATTTCTTGAAAGCGAGATCGTAACGCGCGGAGTCGTAATAACCGTCCGCATCGGCCAGAAGCTTTTTCACTTCCTCAACTTTTTCGATGAACGTTGGTCCCATCGTTTTGTTGAAGTAGCCGGGCTGCTGCAAGTGGGCGAGCAACTCCAACGCCGGCCGGCAATTTGGATCGTAGCGGTCCTGCAAAACTTCGCGCAGAACCGACTCAGCTTCAGCAAAGTTGCCGTCGGCGATCTTTTGCTCGGCAACTTTCACACCGCTCTCGCAGAAACCGGTCAGCGCTTCGTCGTGCACTTTGCCGGAAGTGACCGCGTCGGGGAGCAGCTCCAGCGCGCGCCGGAATTCTTCATGCGCAACCGCGTAATTTCTCGCCCGCATCGCCGCTTGCGCGCGCGCCAGGACTTCTACACCGCGCGGCAACGCCGCCTGGCGCCGCTCGATTTCGCGCTTGGAAATCCGGTCGACGTTTTGCGCGAGAACGGTCGAACTAAAACCGACTATAACAAGAAGAGCCGCGAGTGAGGAGGGGCGGAGGAATTTTGATTTCATGGTAGCAGATCATTGATTGAGCAGACCAATTTCAATCGGCTCGTCTGCCCGTTGCGAGTTCACGATCACCGCCTTGGCCGGCCCAATGTCTATCAGTTTATACTTGATCTGCTCCTGCGGTTTCAATGAAAATTCCTGATCTTTTCTGACTTGGAATTCCCGACGCCCGCCCCAGGTGTAAACGAAGGTCGCCACCGACTCGGGTGACATCGCCACTTTCTCTTTCACGAGGGTAAGCTGTTGTTTCGTTTCTTCCTGTTCAAGCGTCAGTTCGGAAACATCGACGTTCGTCCCGTATTTGTTCGGCTGATATTTTTTTGCGAAGTTCACGATCTTAAAGCGCGTGCCTTTGATCGTGTGGCCAACTTTCAGAAATTGAGTCGGCTGCGTCATATCGATGGTATTGATCGCAAATGTATCCCCAACCCAGGATGAGAAGACGAGCCGAAAGGGCTCCTCGGTCGCCGATTTGAGTTTTAGCTTCGTGTAATACTCGGGATGGGAATTGCCGTCGGTCGGATTGGTATGCCCCTGCCATTCCTCGAGATTTGTGAAACCATCGCGGTCTGGATCCTGTTCAAGGACGTCGGCATCGGCGATTGGTAATCCAAATTGCTCGAGCCATTCATTTGGCACAGGCGGATGCACTTCGGTTGTTTGCAACGTCGCCGGTAAACCGTTCGCGCCGATGAAATGTTTTTCCGGGACAAAGAGGCCGGAGCGACCGCCAAAAGTCCATTGCGGCGGTTGGTGTAATTTGGCGGCGGCGGCGGCGAGCTCTTCCGCTTTCGCCAACGGCGATACACTCTTTAATGAGGGCGCCGGCGGCATCCCGGCAAGGGTCGAGCCGAAGCGGGCCGAGTTCCTCCAGATAAAAATCGAAGAGAAAAAGAGCAGCAACGCCGCCCCAATAAAGAGCGCTTTTTCATAATGAGTGCGGATCCAGTTCATGTTTAGAACGCAAATCGCACCATCTCGATCCTCGCCGTGATTTCGACATGTTCGTTGCCAACAATGAATTTTATCGCGCTTGCCGGCGGCGTCGTGGTCGCGGCGGTCGCGGCCGTCTGTTCCCGATCCGGCCCCTTCAATTGCTGGTTGCGAACGTACAACGTCCGAACAATGAAAAATTGCCGCTCTCCGCTCGCGATCTGATTCAAAACTTTGCGCATCGCTGATGGCGAAGCCGTGAATGTAAGATCGACAATCGCGCGCTCGACCACTGCCGGTGCGGCATTTGCCGGACCGGAAGGCTTGGGCGCGGGCGACGTCACAGCTCCCGCAGTCTGTGGCGCCAAAGTCGCACGTTTCACCGTCGTGATTGAATCCACTCGTGCGTCGATCAAAATGCCGAGAAGCAATTCAACTTGCGCCAGTTCCTGCCCGAGCAATGGCGCGGCGGCCGTGGTTGGCAACGTCGTTCTGAATTCGTCGAAGCCGAGATGAAAATTTTCCGGAAGTTTCACCCGGTTCGCCCGCGCTTTTTCTGTGGTGTTGACAATTGCCCGACGCAAGCGCGATTGAAATTCATTCGGTGCAATCGGCTCAACCGGCAGCACCCGCGCTCTTAGCTCCTCTTTTAACTTGGTAAGGGTCGCGCCGTAATCGTTGAGCGCGGCCTGCGTTTTGCGGAAATTCCACTCGTTCGGGAAAGGATTGAGATGCTCGAGACGATTGCGCTCGGTCGCGGCTTCATTGAACTGGGCGGACGCTTCGGTAAAGCCGCTTCTGGCGCGGAAGAGAAACCAAAGCGCGAGCAGCGCGGTGACCGCGAACGCGATCAGGAAATTCCCAAGCCAGCGATTTTCGCGATACCAGTTCATGGCAGCTTCACCGGTTTTTTAAGATCGAGGCGCAATTCATAGGGAAACGCCCACTCGGTGTTGTTCGGAATGGTCGATTTAATTGCGCGCGCCTGATTGTTCGGATCGACGTTGAAAAAAGGCGACCGGACGAGGTTGCGAAAATAATCCACCACCACGTCCTGCTGCTTCGGATTGAACAAATAGAGTCCGCGCAGGAGAAGACCGTCAATCGCTGCGCTTCCCGCTTGCGCCTTCGTTGTCGATCTTGCAACGACAGATGGCGGCACGATTTCGGCCGCGCGTTTCTCGTCAACACCCACCGGCTTTCCGCCCGACATTGGCACAAGCTCGGTGATCCAAATATCTTCCTTGGGCAGCCGCGCGTTCAGATCTTCGAGAATTTCTGTCCAAAAAAACCGATCGTTAATGGCGACGGCAAGCGGCGCGGCGACGGTGTCGAGCGATCCCGCCTGTTTGCGCAACTTGTCGATTTTCGCCTCCGCTGCACGCATCGGCACATTGATGTTTGTAATCTTTGCCGCGCCAAACCGAGCCACCTGGGCGGCGCGGGTGTAGTAGAATCCCCAGCCCAGTAACGCAAGGACAACGGCGGCGGCCGCCATCACAAAAAACGGGCACCGCTTTTCCAGTTCCTGCCGGCGTACGACAACGGCCGGGGCCAAATTCAGCTCCATCGGGCAGGCGCTCACTGAACGAAGCGCCAACCCGACCAGCTCGCCGAGCAAATGCGCCGAGCGCGTCAATTCGTTGACCGGTGCGGAGTGCGCTACTGCAACATTGCGGAGAGGATTAAAAAATTCGATCGGCACATGCAGTTTCTCGCGAAAAAATTCGCGCATGTAGGGAGTGCTTGCGCTTCCGCCACAAAGAAAAACACGCTCCGGCGCGTTGCCCTGTTGCTGCGCGCGATAATGGCTGATGGACCGCATCACCTCAGCGTGAAGTCGCGTCATGGTGCTGCGCATGAGTTTGGAAACGCGCGCGATCTCGGGGTTCGCCGGCTCCGCATAGGCGCCACCAAGACTGACAAAGCCGTCGCGCTTCTTGCGAAATTCTGCCGCCGCAACCGACTCATTGAATTCTTTGGCAATGGCTGCCGTGATTGAACTCCCTCCAACCGGAACGCTGCGCGAGAAAATTTTCTGCGGCTCGATGAAAACCAGATTGGTCGTGCGCGCCCCGATATCGACGAGCAACGAGCAGCCGCCGAGGTCGGCGTAGTTATAACGAAAGGCGTTGTAAAGCGCCATGGTGGCAACACCGACAATCTTCGTGCGCAGCCCTGTTTCTTCGACCGCGGCGTTGATCTCATCCACCAAATCCGCCTTGATCGCGACCAGCACGACCTGGACTTGCTCGTCACCGCCTCCGCCGATCAGCTGGTAGTCCCAAACGACTTCGTCGATCGGGAACGGCACATTTTGTTGCGCTTCAAAGGCGATGATCCGTTCGATTTTTTCCTCTTCGACCGCAGGCAGTTTCACAAAACGGGCGAACACTGATTGGGCGGGCACCGCGTAATTAACCACTTCGTGCCGGATTTGAAGTTCGGCCATCATTTCGCGCAACGTCGCGGCAATTTGCGTGTGCCGGATCCCCTCGCCCGCGGGATCGATCAAAACTTCGCGCAACCGGTAGTTTTGCAAAACGAGGCCGCCCCCCGCTTTTGCCTGAAATTCCGCGAGCCCGATCGTCTGCGACCCGAGATTGAGGCTAATGATGCGCATCGGTT